>JAOAIJ010000028.1 GCA_026414765.1 Clostridia bacterium
GCATACTATAGCAAACCTTGATACTGCGGCAGAAAACCTGCAGGCATCAGAGTCCAGAATACGTGACGTAGATATGGCTCAGGAAATGATGAAGTACACCAAGAACAACATCCTGAACCAGGCTGCTACAGCTATGCTGGCGCAGGCTAACCAGGCTCCGCAGGGAGTTCTCCAGTTATTAAGGTAATCTGAAGGAAAATCTTATTAAGGTTTTTCATTCCAGGCAAATAAATGGATAATTTGTTTGTCACATTCATAAATATTAGGCCGGTAAAAATGACCAGCATATGCTGGTCATTTTTTATTTTATAATGATAATATAAATCGGCTGTTATGCCGATAATTCATATATAACTTAGTATATAAGGGTGGATTATGGAAAACTTAATTCAAAAGAATCTTGATTTTTTAGAGAGGGAACTGCCTCAAGTATATAAAAGATACAGACAGCTTCTGGATAAACACTGTAAGGATGAAGTAAATGCAGAATATATAGGGAATGCGAGTCATCATAACATTTTGCTAAATGGCAAGCCTGCCCATAGTATATATAGTCCTGACATAGACGGGCAAATAATGTCTATAATGCTTAATGAGGAAGATTATGATACTATTTTTGTTTTCGGTATAGGCATGGGACATCATATAAATGAGATGTGCAAGAGTTTTCCTGAAAAGAACAAGATTTTTTACGAGCCGAATTTTGATGTATTCTGTGAGTTACTGAAAGTGCAGGATTTAGAGAAGCTTTATTCTAAAAACGTAATGTTTCTTTTAAGTGATGACAGGCAAAGCATTGTAGACAGTCTGATTCATCTTTTTACTACTTTTGTAATATATAAGGTTACTTTTATAGGTCTTCCTACCTACATTGCCGAATACTCTGAAGATTGGACATATATTACAAAGGGATATGTAGATTTTTTTATGAGGTATTCCGTAAATCTGAAAACATTAATAAAATATAACAATTCCTGGATGATAAATATATTTAAAAACCTGAGGCACTATCCTTTTGAGTCAGGTTTTGACGACTTTAAGGAAAAATTTAAAGGAGTTCCCGGCATAGTTGTATCCTCAGGACCTTCCTTGAAGAAAAACATGCATCTGCTTAAGGATATACTTGACAAAGCAGTGGTTGTATCCGCAGGCTCATCAATAAATGCTCTTGATGCAAGCGGGATAATACCGCATATCATGCTGGCTGTAGATGGATCACAGCTCATGAGTGATGAATATAACGCAGTAAAGGATAACTCCATACTGTTTGCACACATAATGAACGTTCACTTCGATTGTATAGAAAAGTACAAGGGCCCAAAGCTCCATTTTAAAGTATCCTCAGAGATGAGTGTAGAATACTATGAAAAAGTCAACTCCATATCCAGCACTACAATCGGAAGCGGAGGGTCCTGTGCAAATGTGGCTATGGATTTTCTCGCAAAGCTTGGCTGCAATCCTATAGTACTTATCGGACAGGATCTGTGCTTTACAGGCAATGTCACGCATTCTGAAGGCGTATGGGACAGGAAGGAAATAACAACTGAGGTTTTAAAGTCGGATGGTCCGGATTTTATAAAGAAGAAAGATATATTCGGAGACGATGTATTCACTAACAGGGTTTTCAGCACCATACACAAATGGTTTGAGGACTATATAAGGGCAAATGAAACACACTCTACTGGTCTGAAAGTTATTAATGCTACAGAGGGTGGACTTCCCATACAAGGGGCGGAAAACATGAGTTTCAGCGAGGCTATCCGCAGATACTGCAAAGAGGACAGGAATATCAAGGCAAGGCTTATGGATATACATACACAAAGCCTTTGCAGAGAGAGGGAAAACAAAAAAAACGTCAAGCATTTCCTTGATTCATCACAGACAGAGTTCAAAAAGATTGAGAGGATGTCAAAGTCAAGGATTGAGCTTCTCCAGAGGATATTCAAGCGTCTTGAAAATGGGAATTCTGAAGCTGCCGACTTAAGAAGTAAAATAAACAAGATAACCGAGAAGATGGAGAAAAACATGGCCTACAACTATCTCATATGGCTTCAGTCCTTTGAAATGATATATAACATAAAAAACGCATATGAGATAAAAGCAAAGGAAGAAAAAGAAGTAGCTGAAAAGCTTAAGGTCCTATACCAGGGTCTTGAGATGCAGTTTAATGAAATACACATGAGAATAAGGATTATAAGGGAACTTGTCGAAAAAACGCTGCAAGAGCTCAAATCACTAAAAGAATGGGATGATGTTTATGGACAGACCGGATAAAAATCATATACAGAGTATAATAGAAACTATTCAGGAGCTGAATGACGTTTACTTTGAAGTTGTTAAGAAAATCTACAATGCAAATTTTCTGGATGCAAAAAAGACTTTTCTTGGAACAGACAGCTTACTGGAAAGGGTAATAGTTTTTTCGGGTGTGTTTGACAGGGATATATTTGAGTCAAAAGCTTTTGATCTGGATAGAGTCAATGAACTTATGATGAAGGTTATAGACTCCTTTGAGCATAATAACCCTCAGGCAGTAGTAGACTTGCTTCTCTTTGATTTTAGTTCTGCTTTGAACGAATACGCAGATCAGCTTGAAAAAGTGAACTCATAGAAAGGACGTTGCTTATGAAGTTTGCAGTTATTGGATTGGGTTCCATGGGTAAGCGCAGAATTAGGAATTTACTGGCGAATAATCAAAAAGATATAATAGGCATTGACCTGCGGCAAGACAGGTGCAAGGAGGCTGAAGAAAAATACGGAGTAAGGACATACCAAACCATTGATAAAGTAGAAGATATAAATAATATAACTGCCTTCATCATTTCTGTTCCGCCGGACAAGCATATGGAATATGCCGGCAGGGCTTACGAAGCAGGAATACACAGTTTCATTGAAGCAAGTGTTGTAGACGAGGGAATGAAAGAACTGATAGAAAAAAGCAAAAGCAATAAAGCTATCAGGATATGTCCTTCCTGTACTCTTAGGTTTCATCCTTCAATATGCTTAATAAAGGATATGGTTACATCGGGCAAAATAGGGAAAATATCCAATTTTACTTACCATTCAGGACAATACCTTCCTGACTGGCATCCCTGGGAGGATATTAAAGACTTTTATGTTTCAAAGAAAGAAACAGGCGGCTGCAGAGAAATAGTGCCTTTTGAGCTTGCCTGGCTAAACTGGATTTTTGGAGATATTTCTTCCATATGTGGCTTTAATGAAAAGACAGTAAATCTGGGAATAGATATAGATGATGTTTATGCCTCCTGTATCAAATACAAAAACGGTCTGACAGGTACACTGCTTGTGGACGTTGTTTCCCGGTATGCCGTCAGAAGATTGATACTGAACGGATTAGATGGTCAGATACAATGGGATTGGAACAAAAAGAGTGTAGAGGTTTATTTAGCTGCGAGCGGGCAGTGGGAATACTACCATGAGCCTGAAGGAAGTGTGGAAAACGGCTATAACGCCAATATAATAGAAGAAATGTATATAAACGAAATAGGCAGCTTTATTGATGCAATTACCGGGAAAAGCGAATTTCCAAATACTCTTGAGGAAGATTATAAATTGCTGCAGTATCTCTACGGGATTGAACAGGCAAATGAGGCAGGTAGAGTGCAAACATACTGAGCAGCCTTATAACATAAAACGATGTATTTTTATCAACGTGGGCTGTTAAAATAATTTCGCCGCTAGGAGTGATTGAAACGTGAAGACAGGAATTTTTTTCACCGTAAGGACGGGCTCTACAAGGCTGCCTGGAAAGGCACTGCTTGAAGTCAAAGGCAGGCCCATAATCTCATATCTTGTCGAGAGAGTTAAGCATGCAGCCGAGGGGTATGGCAAACTCATTATTTGTACTACGACCTTACCTGAAGATTTACGTCTTGAGAAGCTTGCGAGGCAGTATGGTGCCGATTTATTTCAAGGTGATCCCGAAAATATAGTAAAACGGCACTGGGAATGTGCGGAAAAATATAAATTTGATTTTATAGTAAATGTTGATGGTGACGATATCCTTTGTGATCCTTCCTATATAGTCAAAAACATTGAGATGGCACAACAGCTGCCTGAATACGATGTGTATAAATCAGTACATTTGCCCTTTGGAGTCAATTCCATGGGGTACAGGAAAAAGGTATTGGACCGGATAATGGAAGGATTCAAAAGGAAGAAGCTGGACACAGGATGGGGACAGTTGATAAATAACAAGGAGGCATTCAGAGTATATGAATTCCCTCCTATTGCTGAAGATATGATGGATGTACGACTTAGCCTCGATTATGATGAGGATCTCACGGTATTTAAAAAAATTATAGAAGATGTCTTTAAAGACGGAAAGCATATCAGCCATAAAGAGATTTTGGACTACCTGAAAGCTAATCCGGATGTAGCGGCCATTAATTCCCACGTAGACAAAAGATACTGGGAGAATTATAATACAAAAAAAGCGGAAGAAGGTCGATAAATCATGTCACAGAATAAAATCTACCAGGAAAAAGCTCATAAATATATTCCCGGCGGGGCTCATACCTACAGCAGGGGAGATGACCAATACCCGCTGAATGCTCCTCCTGTACTTGAAAAAGGCAAGGGATGCTATGTCTGGGATGTTGATGGCAATATGTTTCTGGACTATGGTATGGCTCTAAGAGCTGTAACTGTGGGATACGGGTATGAAAAGATCGCGCGGGCTGCAATTAATGCAATCTATGATGGTAATAATCTTACCCGTGCTTCTAAAACAGAGGTTGAAGCTGCAGAGGAAATGGCAGGCCTTATTGATGAAATGGATATGGTTAAGTTCGGCAAGAACGGTTCCACGGTCACATCTGCCGCAGTAAAGCTTGCAAGGGCATATACCGGAAGAAAATACGTTGCCAGATGTGCGCAGCATCCGTTTTTCTCATACGATGACTGGTTTATTGGGGATACCCTTATGTCCTCGGGGGTTCCCGAAGACACTAAAAATCTTACAATACAGTTTGATTTTAATGATATAGCTTCTGTTGAGAGGATGTTTTCCCGGTATCCGGATCAGATTTCCTGCGTAATACTGGAGCCGGCTACTACAGTGGAGCCGCAGTATGATTTTCTCCATAAGCTGAGAGACTTATGTAAAAAGAATGGAACTGTATTTATTCTGGATGAAATGATAACGGGCTTCCGGTGGGATTTAAAAGGTGCCCAGCATTATTACGGTATTGTGCCCGATATGTGTACATTTGGAAAAGGTATGGCAAATGGTTTTTCTGTAGCCGCATTACTGGGGAAGAAGGAGTTTATGAATCTTGGTGGACTTTCACATGACAGGGAAAGGGTATTTCTGATATCCACGACGCATGGTGCAGAAATGTGCGGTATGGCTGCGCTTAAGGAAACAATCAGTACCTATAAGGAATTGAATGTTGTCGGGCACCTCTGGGAATACGGTGCAAAGCTATCAAATGGAATGAATGGTATTTCAAGAGAGCTTGGCATTGAGGACAAATTCTATGTTGAAGGAACGGCTGCCAGTCCGAACTATATATGTAAAGATAATAGCGGGGGAACATCACTGGAATTCAGAACTTTATTTTCACAGGAAATGATAAAGAATAAGGTACTTATGCCGTGGATTGCCCTTAGCTACTCACATACGCAGAAAGAATTGGACATCACCCTTGATGCTGTGCGGAAGGCGCTTGTAGTATATAAAAAAGCACTGGATGAGGGGATAGGCAAGTACCTGGAGGGAAGACCTATTAAGCCTGTCTTTAGAAAATTCAACTGAGAGGTGTGTAATTGAGCAAATATTCGGATAAAATCAGCCTTAGAGATAGAAATATAATAGTAACAGGGGCTTGCGGACTTTTAGGGAAGGAATTCTGCAAAGGTATTGCTGAGTTTGGCGGGAATATAGCCGTTGCAGATATTGATTTTGAAGACGCTTCTGAATTTGCAGCAGAATTGAGAAGTGTATATGGAGTTGAGGCTTTGCCATGTAAGCTGGATATTACTTCTGAAGATTCTGTAGGCAGGATGCTTGAGGTTATTAAGGACAAGCTGGGAGAAACGGATGGTCTTGTCAATAGTGCTTATCCCAGAAACAAAACCTATGGTACCACCTATGAGAACCTGAATTTCCATAGCTGGCGGGAAAACATAGATATGCATCTTAACGGATATTTTAATGTGATACACAAAGTTTCAAAGGTAATGATGACTCAAAATAAAGGAAGTATTGTCAATCTGGGTTCCATATACGGTATATTGGGCCCGGATTTTAGCATTTATGAAGGGACAAGCATGACTATGCCGGCGGAGTATTCGGTCATAAAGGGTGGCATAGTTAATTTTACCCGGTATCTTGCTACCAGGCTCGCAAAATATGAAATCAGAGTTAACTGCATTTCACCGGGGGGGATACACAACAACCAGCCTCAACCATTTGTAGAAAACTATAGCCTCAGGACACCTATGGGAAGGATGGGTAAGCCTGAAGAAATCGTAGGGGGAGTTATTTATCTTCTGAGTGATATGTCCAGTTATGTGACAGGGCAAAATCTGGTTATCGATGGCGGTTGGAGTGCATGGTAAATCAACTATATATTGGGGAGGAAAGTCAGTGAAAAAAGGTAAGGCGCTTATAATTATTCACGATTTATATCAGGAAGATAATGTATTTCAGCTTGGGCCTGCGTATATAGCTGCCTGCCTTGAGAAGGCAGGGCATGAGGTAGAAACCTATTGTATGGATATATTCCACTATACTAATGACCAGCTTGCTGCGTACCTGGATGAAAAAGAATTCGATCTGATAGGTTTGAATTTTCTGGCAGCACGTTTTAAGGAAACAGTTATAGATTTATGCAAGACTATAAACCTGCATAAAAAAAGTGCCTGGTTGCAGTTGGGCGGTCATGGTCCAAGCCCTATCCCTGAATATGTCTTAAAGACAACGGGTGCAGATATTGTAGGTATGGGTGAATGTGAAGAGACTATCATAGAGCTTATGGAATGCAAACTGAATAATGGTGACTTATCCAGGGTTAAAGGTATCGCTTTCAGGGAGGGTGATAGCGTAACAATTAATCCAAGAAGGAATCCGGTAACGGATCTGGACAGCATACCTTTTCCTGCGTGGCATTTATTCCCTATGGACAGGTATACTACATCGGTTAAGAATGCTGCAATGAAGGACGATGAAAGGGCTATAACCATAATATCCAGCAGGGGCTGTACAAACAGATGCAACTTCTGTTACCGAATGGAGAAGGGCATCAGGGTAAGGAGTGTAGAAAACCTTATTGAGGAAATGAAACTGCTTAACACAAGATATGGTGTTACTTACTTCAATACCCAGGATGAGTTGTTCATATTATCCAGAAAGAGAATGATGGAATTTAAAAGGCTGCTGGATGAGAACGGATTAAAGATCAAGTTTGACGTAAACTGCCGGGTAGATATATTTAATGAAGAGATGGCGGCTTTATTAAAGGAATGTGGATGTGTATTTGTTAACATAGGATTTGAATCAACCTCACAAAAGGTTCTGGATATAATGAATAAAAATACTACGGTAGAAGAGAATATGAAGGCTGCAGAGATCGCAAACAAAGTAGGACTTGGAATAGGCCTTAATTGTATATGGGGAGAGCCGGGCGATAACGAGCAGACCTTAAGGGATAATGCTGCATTTATCACTAAATACAATACTTATGATCAGATCAGGACCATCAGACCTGTAACAGCCTATCCGGGTTGCGATCTCTATTACTATGCCATAGAAAAAGGTTTGTTAAGAGGCCCGGAAGATTTCTTTAATAAATTTAAGAATTCTGATCTCGTAACAGTAAATTTTACCGATTTGCCGATTGACAGGGTATATGAACTGCTTCTGGAAGTTAACAGGGGGCTTATTCTTGATCACTTCAGGAATACAAGCGGTGATATGGATGCTGCTGAACATCTGATACGGAACTTCAGTGATCTCTACACCGGAAAAATCGATAAATTTAGGGGAGCGAGAATTTATACCAGGGAAGAAGCAAAGCACATTGCACATATAGATAGAGACAGGAAATAAAAATGCAGAAACAGCAACCGGAGGATGAAATGAAATCTTTTGATGAGATTCTGAAAAAAGGGACTTTTATAATCGCTGAGGCCGGAGTAAATCACAATGGCAACCTGAGGCTGGCAATTGAGCTTATTAATGCTGCTTTTGCGGCCGGAGCGGACGCGGTAAAGTTTCAGACATTTCATGCCGATAAACTAGTAACGAAAAGTGCAGAAAAAGCACAGTATCAGAAAGAGGCTACAGGAAGCAGCGAGTCCCAGTATCAGATGCTCAGGAGGCTGGAATTAACCTATGAGGATCACGTAAAACTGTTTAGTTATTGCAAAAATAAGGGGATTGTCTTTTTGTCTACTCCCTTTGATTCTGAAAGTGTTGATTTGCTTGATGAACTAGGGGTAGGGATATTCAAAATCAGCTCAGGAGACCTGACTAACATGCCAATGCTGCAGTATGTGGCAGCAAAGGGTAAACCCGTAATTTTGTCAACGGGAATGGCAGATATTAAGGAAACGGAAGAAGCGGTCTTATGGATGAGGAAGGCGGGAGTAAAACATCTGGCGCTGCTGCACTGTACTACAAATTACCCTACACCTTATCCTGAGGTTAATCTGAAAGCAATGGAAACTATGAAGGAGGCTTTCAAAATCCCTGTAGGGTACTCTGACCATACCGTTGGAATAGAAGTGCCTCTGGCTGCTGCTGCACTGGGAGCATGTATTATTGAAAAGCATTTTACTCTGGATAAGACGATGGAAGGGCCTGATCATAAGGCGTCACTGAACCCTGTTGAGCTAAAAATGATGGTTGAAGGCATAAGAAATATAGAGAAGGCTCTTGGCAACGGGATCAAAAAGCCTACACAGGGAGAGCTTCAAAATCTGGCATTGGCAAGAAAATCTATCGTTGCCGGAAGAAATATTCCTAAAGGGCATAAAATAGGAATGACAGACCTTGATATCAAGAGACCGTTTAGCGGCATAGAGCCAAAATATATTTATGATGTGATCGGAAAGGTGGCTAAAAGGGATATCCAAGCTGAAGAGAATATAAACTGGAGTGATATTGAACTATAGTAAGGGAGCGTGTTTATAAATGTGTGAAAATTTAGACTTAAAGAAAGAAACCTTGTTAAGTGCCCGTGATTATATTAAGAGAGTAATACCGGGTATAGACAGCATTTGTGATAAGTTTAGAGAAGACAATAAGGATTCGGCGTTTCAAATGTGCTCTGATTTGAAAGAGGGTTTGGAGTGGCTTGCAGAAGCCTTCAGTCTTACAAAGGATGTGCAGGAGGCATGCAATGTAATTATTGGACAAGATGGTATGACTCTGCTCATAACAAAGATGGAAAGCGCTTTGGAGACTAAGGACACCACTATGATGGGTGGATTTCTGACAGATGACTTGAAACCAGTTATATTTAGTTGGGAAAAAAAGCTGGATGAATTAGTTGAAAACAGGCTCTTTGCTTAAAATACCCAATATATGCGTTTGGAGATTTGCATATGAAAAGACTCAGAACCATGGTAGTTACTGTTTCGAGGGCAGACTACGGGCTCCTTTACCCTTTGATTGTCAAGCTTAATGAAGATACGGGCTTTGAAACAATTGTTACAGCTACAGGAAACCACCTTTCCCAACTCCACGGGAATACCATACAAAAATTACAGGATGACGGTATAGTAATAGGTCATATGGTAGAAATGCCTATGACAGGGGATACTGGAAGGGATGTTTGTAATTCAATGGCTGCCGGACTCTCAGCTTTTTCTGATATTCTTGCGGCTGAGAAACCTGACTTGATTATTGTACTCGGTGACCGCTACGAACTATGGCCCGTTTGCATGTCTGCGGCCATCTTCAGGGTACCGGTCGCACATATCCATGGAGGGGAAGTTACTTATGGTGCTGTAGATGAGGTTATCCGCCATTCAGTCACAAAAATGTCATTAATACATTTCCCATCCATAGATTTATACAGGCAACGGATTATTCAGATGGGTGAAAGCCCTGACAGAGTCTTTGCTGTTGGAGCCTTGGGAATAGATAATGTAAGGAATATTGAGCTGATGAATAAAAGGGAGCTTTCCCTGTATACCGGTGCTGATTTCGAAAATCCGACTGCAATTATGACATATCACCCCGTAACCCTTGATGATTATGACTCTGCATCACAGCAGGTGAAGGAGGTTCTAGAAGCTTTACTTGCAAGCCCTGTTTTTACAATAGTTACAATGCCAAACTCTGATGTGGGAGGAACTTCCGTATATAAGACAATCTATGAGTATGCAGAAAAATATTCAGATAGATTCAAAATTATTAAAAATTTGGGGCAAAAAGCATATCTGAGCACTATGGAGCATGCAAGATTCATGATAGGCAACTCGTCGAGCGGAATTATTGAAAGTGCATCCTTTAAACTGCCGGTTGTAAATATCGGTGACAGGCAGCAGGGAAGATTCAAACCGAATAACGTGATAGACTGCATATGCTCCAGGGGAGAGATCATAAATGCTATAAAAAAAGCATTGTCAGAAGATTTTATTCAGTCTGTTTCCGGCATGAAAAATCCTTATGGAGACGGTAAAACTGCTGAAAGAATAGTTGATATACTGAAGTCTTTTGATTTCAGGGATAAAAATCTGCTGAAGAAGAAGTTTTACAACAAGTATTAGAAAGCAGGATGGTGGACCGATGGAAAAGATTATTCTTATAGGTGCCGGGGGACACTGCAAGGTAGTAATTGAAATAATTAAAGAATTCTATGAGATTGCCGGTATTACGGATAGTGATTACAGCAAACACGGGTCTCAGTATCATGGAATAAGTGTTATAGGAAATGACGAAAAGTTACGATATATATATAACAATGGAGTTAACCGGGCATTAGTTACTGTGGGGAGCACAGGAAACAGTATGTTAAGGAAGAAACTGTATGAGTATGCTTCATGTATCGGGTTTGATATGGTCAATTCTGTAAGCAGAAGTGCTATAGTATCACCATCAGTCAGGACAGGCAGGGGAAACGTTGTCATGGACGGCGCTATAATACACGCTGATTCGGTTTTAGGCAATAATACTATAATTAATACCGCTTCCATTATCGAGCATGATTGCATAATTCAGGATCATGTACACATATCACCGGGTGCAAAGCTTGCAGGAGGTGTAATAGCAGGAGAAGGCTCCCATATAGGAATTGGAGCTACTGTTATCCAAAATGTAAAAATAGGAAAACACTGCATAGTTGGTGCCGGAGCAGTTGTAACCGGAGATATCCCCGACTTTTCAGTTTGTGTGGGAGTGCCTGCCCGGATTATCAGGCAAAATACTATCGAGAAGCCGTAAAATGCCCGATTCGGAGCCGAGGGGGAGCAGTTGTGAAAAACCTTGATATAGAGAAATTGTTTATAAAACCTGATACTACATTGAAAAATACCATGGAAGTCATAGAAAAAAATGCCAAGGGAATCGCTCTGGTTATCGACCATAATGAAAGACTGCTGGGGACAATTACGGACGGGGATATAAGGAGAGCCATTCTGAAGGGCATACATCTTGATGAGGCTATAAAATCCATCATGAATGAGCATTTTATATTTCTGACTCCTGGATTTACCAATACTCTGGTACAAACCATATATCAGCAAAAATCAATCAATCAATTACCCGTATTGGATGACAATATGAGAGTTATAGATATAGTATTTGTCAGTGACCTGTACCAGAAAAGCTCAAAAGAAAACTGGGCTGTGAT
The DNA here is from genome assembly GCA_026414765.1 of Clostridia bacterium. Lineage (NCBI taxonomy): Bacteria > Bacillati > Bacillota > Clostridia > Clostridia bacterium. Next base: position 11,826 of record JAOAIJ010000028.1, read on the forward strand.
TATGGCTGGCGGATTGGGAACAAGGCTGTATCCTTTAACGAAGGATATACCTAAACCAATGCTTACCGTAGGCGCAAAACCGATAATAGAGACTATTATAGAACAACTGAAATCATATGGATATACGAATATTATCCTGAGTCTGAATTATAAAGCTGAAATAATAAAAAACTATTTTCAGGACGGTTCAAATTTCGGTGTGAATATAAAATACATCAGTGAAAAGAAACGCATGGGGACTGCAGGGGCAATAAGACTAGCGGAGCAGTATCTGGACAAGCCTTTCTTTGTAATTAACGGGGACATTCTTACAAGGCTTAATTTTGAACAGTTCATGAAGTACCATGTAAGAAACGACAATATTATAACCATTGGAACGAAGAAATACGATATGCAGATACCCTATGGGGTAGTGAGCATTACAGATGAGAATGTGGTAGAACTGAAAGAAAAGCCGTGTATGAATTTCTTTATAAACGGGGGTATGTACTGCCTTAATCCCGATGCTATAGAATTCATACCGGAGGATGAGTATTTTGACATAACACAATTGATAAATATCTATCTGGAGAAAAAGAAGAAAATCGGCAGCTTTCCCATCACCGAATATTGGATGGATATAGGCCAGATAGACGACTATAATCAGGCAAATATGGACTATGACAATCAATTCAGAGGTGAGATAAGTGCAGCTAAAGAATAAAAGAGTTCTGGTTACGGGTTCGGAGGGGTTTATTGGAAGCCACCTGACAGAAATGCTGGTTAATATGGGTGCCAGTGTTACAGCTCTTGTACAGTACAATTCGTTTAACAACTGGGGCTGGCTGGAGGTTCTTGACAGCAGTATAAAAAGTCAAATCCAGGTATATACAGGTGATATACGGGAATATGACAATATGAATAAAATAATCAATGGAAAAGAAGTAGTTTTCCACCTGGCAGCATTGATAGCCATTCCTTATTCCTACCAGTCACCGGCGGCATACGTAAGGACGAATGTGGAAGGCACGCTAAATGTTCTTGAAGCATGCAGAGTACATGGTATTCAAAAGGTAATACATACATCAACCAGTGAGGTGTATGGTTCTGCCCAGTATGTACCCATAGATGAGAAACACCCCTTACAGGGCCAATCCCCGTATTCCGCAAGCAAAATCGGGGCAGATAAGATTGCTGAAAGCTACTACAGCGCTTATGATTTGCCTGTAGCTACAATAAGACCCTTTAATACATATGGACCCAGACAGTCTGCAAGGGCGGTAATCCCAACAATCATCTCACAGATAATATCGGGTGAAGAGACTATCAAGCTTGGCGCTTTGTCGCCTACGAGGGATTTTACTTTTGTAAAGGATACTGCAAGAGGTTTCATAAAAATGGCGGAATCTGATGAAAGCATCGGTCAGGTGATCAACCTGGGGACAAACAGTGAAATTTCTATCGGGGGTTTAGTTGAGAAAATAATTTCTATCACAGATGCCAGGGTTTCAATCGAGTGTGAGGAAGAGCGCAGAAGGCCTGGAAAAAGTGAAGTTAACAGGCTGTGGAGCAACAATGAAAGGGCAAAGCAAGTGCTGGGATGGTTTCCTGAATACACACTTGATGAGGGGTTAAGGGAAACCGTCGAATGGATCAGGAATAATATGCATTATTTTAAAACAGGCATTTATAATGTTTGATGACTAAGGGGAATAGGTTATGATACCTTTAAGCGTTCCGGAAATATGTGGAAATGAATGGAAGTATATAAAGGAGTGCCTTGACACTAATTGGGTTTCTTCTGCCGGGAAGTATGTCGACTTGTTTGAAGAGCGGTTTAGTGAATATACCGGAGCAAAAAAGACAGTTGTAACGGTTAATGGTACGGCTGCTTTGCATCTTGCACTCAAGGTGTTGGGGATAGGGTCAGGGGATGAGGTCATTGTGCCTTCTATGACTTTCATAGCGTCAGTGAACCCTATCATTTATACCGGCGCTGAACCCGTATTTGTAGATGTATGCAGGGATACTTTTGTAATGGATGTAAGGAAGATTGAAAATCTTATTACGGAAAAAACAAAGGCTGTTCTTCCGGTACATCTGTACGGAAATCTTGTAGATATGGAGCCCTTGTTACAGTTGGCTAAAAAGTATAACCTTTTTATTATAGAGGATGCAACGGAGGCTCTGGGCTCCGAGTACAAAACTTCAGGCGGGCAATGGATGAAAGCAGGTACTATAGGAGACATCGGCTGCTTTAGTTTTAACGGTAACAAACTTATAACTACAGGGGCAGGAGGGATGCTAGCAACAAACTCTGATAAGCTGGGAGATACAGCTAAATTTCTTAGCACCCAGGCAAAGCTTGTTGAGGAAAACAAGGCGTTTTTCCATCCTGAAATAGGATATAATTACAGGATGCCAAACCTACTTGCAGCTATGGGAGTAGCTCAGCTAGAAAAAATTAATGAATATATTGAGATAAAGAAAAACAATGCAGCTTACTATGATGGCTTACTTAAAAATATCAGCGGCATAACACTTTCCTCCGGTAAGGAAAACATAAGAAATTGCCACTGGCTGTACTCTGTAGTTATAGATGACAGTTTTGGAATCACCAGAGATGACTTGATCAAAAAATTAATGGAGAAGGGTGTAGAAACAAGGCCATTCTTTAAAGCTGTACATAAAATGAAACCATATATCAATTACAGATATGGGAATATGGATATTACGGAAGAGCTAACGGAGAAGGGGATAAACCTGCCCAGCTCTGTATCTTTGAAGAAAGAGGATATCGATTATATCTATGACTCATTGGTTAAAGTAAAAAAATAAAAACAGCCGGTATACAAATGTTTCTGGTTTTTGGGCGGTAAATCTGAGAAATTCAATATTCATGCTAAACCTCCGGCATTTTTTATCCGATATATATTTTAAACAATCATAAGTATTTTTAGTATGACATATGCACGGAGGGATATTATGAAGATTGATGGCATGGATGCTTCCAGAGTGGTGATTTCAAAAACACAGGATATCAGGGAAACAAATATTGATACCAAAGATACAAAAGATACCGAACAGGTTACCAATAAATTGCACTTGACAAATATGGAAAAGCAGGAGTTACCTATATCTGAGAAAGTGGTGATAGAAGCTATTGAGAAAGCTAATAAAGCCATATCCGGAGCAAACAGGAAGTTTGAATTTTCTATTCATGAGAAAACAAAAGAAATAATGGTTAAAGTCATCGACTCTGATTCTAATGAAGTTATAAGAGAAATACCACCTGAAAAAATTCTTGATATGGTAGCTAAAATGTGGGAAATGGCAGGCATTATGGTAGATGAGAGAAGGTGATTGAATGGCCAGCAATATATCGAATATATTGAATAATAAACTTAGAATGACGGGCATGTCTACCGGTCTGGACGTAGAGGGCATGGTTCAGAAGCTTATGAGCGTGGAGCGGGCAAAGGTAGATAAGGTTAAGCAGCAGAAACAGCTAAAAGAATGGCAAAGAGATGATTACAGATCGGTTACCAATCTTCTCCGGGGATTCAGGGATGAATACTTTGATGTATTGAAGCCGAGTACCAACTTCAGGTCTGAAGGTGCTTTTACGGCTACAGGAGCAACTTCATCAAAACCGGAAATCCTTACTGCGACAGCAGGAAGTGGTGCGGTTCCGGGCACATATAGCATTGTAGTAAACTCTCTGGCCACAAATGCAATAAAGAATGGAAGTACGGGTATAAGCAGGGGCTATAACGGCATAACAGGCAGTGGTACGGTTGATATGACTGCCATGAGGCAGGGGAAAGAATTTACGATAACCCTTGATGGTATAAGAAAGACCATTATACTGGATAAAGATTATTCTGCATATAGTGAGCAAACATTTGCAACAAATAATGCTGACCCGACTCTTGCAACCGATGGGCTTCAGAAGCTTTTAAACGATGCCTTCGGCAAAGGTAAAATTACTGTTACAGGTAATAATGCCGGACATACACTGACATTCAGGCCTGCTACTTCAAGCAGCACGGTAAGTGTATCGGACAGTACAAACACTTATGTGGCATCTATGGGATTTGCCAGCGGACAGGGTAATTCCGTTACCAGCAGCAGTGACATAACTGATTTCAGCGGAGGGAACTTTACCGTACAGATAGACTCTGGAGCTGAAGTCAACCTTACTGTTGCAAGCGGTGCAACGGATACGAATTCTCTTCTAAATAACATAAATGCCGCTTTGGTTGGTGCCGGTTTAGACATTAATCTACAGGCAGTAAAAGACCCGGATGACCCTGAGAGAATTAAGTTTATCTCAATAGATACTTCGAGGAAGGTAACTATAAAGGCTGGTACCACAAATGATCTGTTAGCGAAGGCTAAGGTTGGAAGCAGCGTTATAAATCCTTTGAGTGGGACTATCGATTATAGTGTAAGCGATATAGGGAAAAGCTTTAAAATTTCTACTTATAACCCGGCTACCAGTACAAAAAATACATATACTATAGATTTACAATATAATTATACCAGTGATGCAAGCACTGATGCCAATGGAAGAACTCTAAGCCAGGAGATACAACAGCAATTGAGTGCGCAGGGAGCTGCCGGTTTTACAGTAAGTATCTCCGGAGGCAAACTTAATATCACTAATACCTCGGGCCGTGAAATCAAGCTGGAAAATGGAGATGCAGGATTAAAGGAGGAACTTGGATTCGCAAGCTCTCAGGATAGCATAAACAGAATCGGCCTTGGTGAGACTCTGGAATCTTTATCAACGCTGAATGCAGCCCAGGCAGGATTGGCTACACCTTTTAACTTTGGTACTGATACAAAGCTTACATTCAGGATAAATACTGTTACTTTTTCAGTTGATAAATCTGAGACTCTGGGCAGCGTAATAGAGAAAATAAACAATAGTGAGGCCGGAGTGAAGCTGCGGTACGACAGCTTGAATGATAAGTTTATAATGGAATCAAAAACCACAGGTGCATCTTCAGTAATAGACAATACTAATAATCCTGACGATGCTGCAGATAATTTCTTTACTGCATTAGGAATAAAGACAACAGCACAGGAAACGGGTGGAGAACCCGTAAGGGGAACAGATGCAAGCATCACTCTCGACAGCACGAATGATGGAGTGGATAATGGAACTTTGGTAACACGTTCTACAAATGACTTCACTGCAAGCGGACTTTCAATCAGTCTGAAATCATTTGATGCTGCTTTAACTAAGGTTACTGTTAATGTCAACGCAAATGCGGATGATCTGGTTGCCAAAATAAAAAACTTTGTTAATAAATACAATGAAGTAGTAGATACAATAAACAAGAAGCTTACTGATAAAAGGGAACGGGCATACCAACCCCTGACAGATGAGCAAAGAGACTCAATGAAGGAAGACGACATAAAAAAGTGGGAGGAGAAAGCAAAGACGGGCCTTCTTAGAGGGGACAGCATACTGAGTAGTGTTGCGGACAGCATGCGTAAAGCACTGTATGACAACATATACACAGATTCGGCGGATGAAAGTTCCAAACTGCCCCAGACACTAGCTTCTATTGGTATTACTACAAGCAGCTACTATCAGGATAGGGGTAAGCTGGTAATTGATGAAACGAAACTGAGGGATGCAATCGCAAAAACTCCCGATAAGGTAAGCCAGTTATTTACAAAGGATGACTCAGGAATTTCATATACTGATGCTTTAAATGACAAGGCAAAAAGGGCAGAGAGGTATAAGGAATCAGGCCTGGCACAAAGATTGTACGATATAATTCAGGATGCAATCAGGACAACGAGAAACAATGAAGGGCAAAAGGGTGCTTTATTGGAAAAGGCAGGTATGATAGGAGACATCTCGGAATTTACAAGCTTGCTCTATAAAGAGATAGATCAGGACAATAAAAAGATAGACGACATCAATGACCGGCTTATTGATAAGGAAAATAAATATTATATTAAGTTTTCCAATCTTGAAAGAATGCTCTCGCAAATGAATGCTCAAGGCGGATGGTTTGCCGCTCAGGCAGGGCAGTGAAAATAAATATATGTAACTTACCGGAGGGATAAAGATGGCACTAAACAAAGCATATGACCAGTATAAAGAAAATTCAGTATATACTGCGACGCCGGAAGAATTGACGCTGATGCTGTATAACGGCCTGGTAAAGTTTATTCTGCAGGCTCAGGCTGCCGTTGATGAAAAGGATATTGCCAAAGCAAATAACGGCATAATAAGGGCACAGGATATAATAATCGAATTTCAGGCAACCCTGGATATGAAATATGAAATATCCAAAAATCTGGCGCTGCTTTACGATTACATGCACCGCCGCCTGATAGATGCCAACATGAAAAAAGACAGGGCAATCCTTGAGGAAGTACTTGGGCTTGCAAAGGAGCTCCGTGACACCTGGGCACAGGCTATGAAGATAGCAAAGCAGCAGCAGGCAAGACCTCAGCAGATAGCCAAATAGGTGCTGCTGTAAAGACTATGACAGCTTAGTTATTAATAGCTCGTATAAACAAGAGGAGGATAGCTTGAAAGACTTTAGTCTGGAAAGCTATGCGCTGATAAGCGCATAAATTATACTAACCCCATAAGAAAGTGTTTCGACACTTTTTGTGTGCCTAGTTGAACAATTAATTTGGCACATTGGGGACATGGAGGTTAAAATGTCTCCTGAACAGTACGTTCAAAGACTCACAGAGATATCACATAAGAAACATAAATATATGCAGGATATGTACATGCTCACAGTTGAACAGTCCAAAACCATAAATGAGGATGGTCTTGAGCAATTGGATAAAATTATTGCTGCAAGACAAACCCTTATAGAGCAGGTGGACAAGCTGGATGAGGAGTTTAGCGTATACTTCCAGCGGTTAAAGCAGGTACTGGGAGTAAAAAGCCTGGATGAAATAAAGAGTCCCGGGATACCGGGTGTAAAAGAACTGCAGCAATCAATAAAAGCGGTTATGGGTCTGATAAAAGATATAACAGAGCTTGATAAGCAAAACAATAATAAGGCTAAAAAGCTTCTTGATGAACTGGGAAATGAAATTAGAAAAATAAACCAGGGAAAGAGAGTCAATATGGCATATAATCCCAGTCCGGTTATGCAACCACCTTCATATTTTATTGACAAAAAGAAATAAGTCGGTTTATGGCTTAAAATGTATAAAAGATGCAGTTTTTACCTGCATCTTTCTTTTATATCCACAATTAAGGGGTATGTGGATATAAAAACTGTGGATAATGTGCATAAGTCTGTGAATAACCTTTGTTGGTTTATTTTGGCTGTGGGTAATTTTTTCGTAAGTTCTGGCGGTTTTTCTTTTATGTAAATGATATGAATATGGGTATAAGGTTTTATGTTGACACATAAAACCTTTAGGAATATAATTATTATGACTGTATAAATAATGTAGTTAGGTGCTAAATTGAATAATGATTTTTGCAGGATGACAAGTTATCTTTATGGGATAATAACACATGCTGCCGATGTCTTTGTTAGGTGAGGCTCCTATACAGAAAAATGCTGCTACCCCGAAACGTCGAAAGACGCCAATGGGTCAACAGGCACTACCGGATTAAGGTTTTGCCTAATGTAGCTGGTTAGGATTACCTACGCTGTATAGTGCTAAAACTCAACGAGGGAAGAACGGTTTTATTTTGATTTGCAAAACTTCCACTCGTTGGAAGTTTTTTTAGTTTATTTGGTGCAGAAAACTGATTTTAGAAACTTAACTTGGGTTAAAATAAGATTTAATGAATTTTCGTCAGCAAAGGAGAGTGAGAGTCATGATAGAGATATTCAAAACCACTGAAAACGGCCAGGAACATGTTAGGATTGATTCAATCGAAAAAGGCTGTTGGATAGACCTTGTTGCGCCGACAGAAGAGGAATTGAATTATATACAGGAAAAGCTTAATATACTTCCGAACTTTTTAAGGGACCCTCTTGATGAAGAAGAAAAACCCAGAATAGATATAGAAGACAATCAGACTCTTATAATAGTTGATATTCCGTATGTTTATGAGGATGGAAAAAATCTCAAATATGAGACTATACCAATGGGTCTCTTGATAGTTGAAGACTATATTATTACCATCTGCCTGAAAAAGAACATAATTCTTGAGTATTTTAAGGAAAAGAGAATAAAGGAATTTTATACATTCAAAAAAACCAGGTTTACATTCCAGATACTCTTTGTTGTTGCAAAGGAGTATTTAAAATATCTGAGACATATAGACAAGAAAACTGACGATGTTGAAAAATCCCTGCATAAATCCATGAGAAACAAGGAGTTATTCAAGCTTCTTGAGCTGGAGAAAAGCCTTGTGTTTTTCACTACTTCACTTAAGTCAAATGAGATGATGATGGAAAAGCTTCTTAGGGGAAAACATATAAGGATGTACGAGGAAGACCAGGATCTGCTTGAGGATGTCATAATAGAAAACAAGCAGGCAATTGAGATGGCTAATATTTATAGTTCAATATTAAGTAACATGATGGGAACCTTTGCTTCGGTTATCAGCAATAACTTAAACATGGTGATGAAATTTCTCGCGTCTATGACGATAGTAATGGCTATACCTACAATGATTTCGAGCTTTTTTGGTATGAATGTACCGGTTCCTTTTCAGCATAACGGGCTTGGATTTCTTTTTGTAACACTTATTGCGCTTGTTGTATCTACTGTAGCTATATTTATTCTTTCAAAAAAGGAAATGTTTTAATAACGTCTGTAAAGAAGTTTAATACTGTAGTACGGATGCCAGGAATAAAGATCAGAACTGCCGATATTGCAGCAAGTAATACGACCAGAACTAATAAAAAATTACGCAGTTTATGGGATTTTCTCGGGACATAGGTAATACCGCTGATTTTCATAATATTCCTCCCGGACTAGATAATGCTGCTATTATTAACATGTAGGCTATTCTAATTATATTTTTATTTATAAATAATGTAAAGTAAAAATTATAGATAAGAGTGCGTTTATGTACAGCAACACTTTAGGCATATACCTTAGTATAAAAAACTTGAGAGGCTCTGTATGATTTGCAATTATTGTCCCAGACACTGTAATACTGATAGAAGCAGTAATAAAGGCTTTTGCAATATGGGTGAACGGCCCGTAGTAGCAAAAGCATTTTTACATATGTGGGAAGAGCCCTGTATAAGTGGAGTAAATGGTTCGGGGACGGTGTTTTTCTCAGGCTGTAATTTAAAGTGTGTATACTGCCAGAACTTCCCTATAAGTCAGCAGAATTTCGGAAAAGAGATTTCAGAAGAAGAATTAAGTAAGATATTTATCAGACTTATGAAAAAGGGTGCGCATAATATAAACCTTGTTAACCCCAGCCATTTTGTTTTTCAAATAAGAAACAGTATTGAGGCGGTAAAAGGTCTTGATATACCTGTTGTGTATAATTCTAACGGGTATGAAGGAAGAGCGGGCTTAGAAATGATGGATGGTTGGGTAGACGTCTATCTGCCTGATTTTAAATACTATAGTAAGGATGTATCTTTAAAATATTCTGGCGCGCCGGATTATTCTGCTGTTGCTGCAGATGCCATAATTGAAATGTACCGGCAGGTAGGGGATCCAGTGTTTGATAAAAATGGCATCATAAAAAGTGGCCTCATTATCCGCCATCTCATACTTCCTGGGTTGGCGCAGGAATCTATAAGGATCCTTGACTGGATAAAGGAGAATTTGCCGCAGAGCGTCATGATCAGCCTGATGAGCCAATACATACCTTTTTATAAAGCTGACAGCTATAATGAAATAAACAGGAGAATAACCAGAAAAGAATATGAAAAAGTAGTAAATCACGCAATTAAAATCGGGTTGGATAACGGGTATATCCAGGAACGGTGTTCTGCTGAGGAAGAATATGTACCTGAGTTTGATCTTAGGGGAGTAATTGGAGAAGAATAAACTGAATATTAAGATTGTGGAAGTGCTGTCCTGGGAAACTACGGGCAGCACTTTTTTTATCTAGCAAAATTATCTATGTAATTAATAACTAAACTGTTTATGGAATATAAGATGTACCCCAATTAACGGTTGTAATTATAGTAGACTCAGATTGTTTCCAATCATAAGAAAGCGGTGTTCCTGGTATTCCTATAACTACATATCCACCAATGTTAAGATTAGATGTTTCAGTTATCGTACTTGATGTATATGAAAGCTCCAGAGAATTTTGTTTTTCAATTTTATATTTCGTAAATGCGTCCCAGCAGTCGATTGTTACACATGGGTTAGCCGCATCCCACCATATTTTGCTAGTACTAGTCTTAAGATAAGTACCTGTACAGCTATGAACCAGGGCGTAGCTAGTACCATTAGAAAACCTGTAGCTTAGGTTTACGTTACCTTGTAGCTTCATATCAGATTGAACTACTGTTTTATTGCTTATGTCAGATATAGCTTCTGTTGCACTAACACCACCAATATTATCACTGTTTATTGTTATTTCCTTTGGTTGTTGATTTAGCATATTGATAGCATCTTCAATTTGTCCAACTGTTACGGATGAGGTATAATTTGATGATCCTTTTACTACTTTAGCAGTTTTAGGATCTATCCCAAGATACTTTAAAATTTTATTTATGTTATCCTTGGTAATTAAAGTATCGCGGTTAATATCACCTTTTGAATATGAATCCTTGTCTTGAGAAAACGTTACAATGCTGCATGAAACTAGCATTACTACTGCTAAACCAAGCTTAAAAGTTTTCTTTTCATAAATAATACTCTCCTTATGATTATTTTATGTAACTACTGATTCTCCATATTGAATAAGACTTAAAAACATTATGCTATAAGTTTATAGTAAGGTCTGCTCACTTTATATGGAGTATTTAATACCTTAATTAAACAGGTGTAGAAAAACTTATTTGATTAAGGTATTTTTTGTAAATATGTTCAAATACTATACAGAACATAGAAATTATACCAAATTGTTCAAGGTGTTTTTGTAAAAACATGTAATAATTCTAAAAATCTTTTTGATTGACTATATGTGTTCATGTGGTAATATGGAATAAATTAACTATAAATATAAAAAGTGAGATTATAAGAGTCACCAAGCTAACAGTTTAGTCCAATAATATTTTTCCAATTGAAGGATTGTTCTGTAGTGGGAGTATGGAGTACTTAAACTACATTCAACCTATAAATTAAAGGGACATCTGTCTCGTGGGACGTTAGAGAAGCGAACTGTTAAGGTTATATGCTAGAATACTCTGTTATTATGGCAGGAATGAAAGAACCTTTAGTTAAAGCCACATAAAGGTAGAAAGGAAGAGAATAAATGTCGTTTATAAAGTTTGTACTTACAATTATAAATTTCGTTTTTTATATAATAATAGTTATAGTATTCATAAAAGCATTACGAAACGACTTTGGGTTACAAAAAAGATTTATCAGAGCTTTATTATGTATTACTTTTATTACAGTGTCAATTAGTCCATTTATAGTTCCTATTAAAGTTACTTCATTTGAAGAATTCAATGTGTTAAAATTTGGTATGCCGTACCCTTTTATTGAACAGCATACGTTATCTCAGGTTCCTAAAAGGGGTTACCCTTTTTTTACTACGTTTATAAATCCTTGGGGGCATTCGCTGAATTCACACTTGAATATAAGACTGGACTTATATATATTATCTTTTGTTGTTTCATATGTTATCTTATATTTATTTGTATATTTCATCAAGCAGATGTCCAATCGGAAGAAAAAAAAATCTATATAACAGGCTGACTACATTAACAAATACCTAAATATTTACACAAATTATGTTCCCGTGGGTCGATTTCAAACCCTAATCTTATTAGTACTGCATCATCAAATTACATACCAGTATCAAGGAGGAAGTAAATGATGTAAATTATAGAGTAGCTGAAACTGTAGCTACTTTAGCCTATGGTTTTTGCCTTGAAAGTTTAATTTCCTAGCTTCCACTACTCCCATATTACTATATTTAGATTTCCAACGGTAAAAGATATGCTTCTCTGAAAACCTTTTCTTCTTTTTTTGTTCCCTGATATTTTTATTATATCATTCAGACTAACTTAAGAAATGAATGATTTTTTTTGAAGCAAGTCGCCCTGACTTTCACTCAACTCTTTGTCAAATATATCGGATTTTGTACTATATTGAAAAATTTCAAATAAATTTGTAAAAAAATGTAGATAAATATAAACATTTATGATAAAATATGGACAAATTACAATAATGTATTTAGATGGGATATAAGGGAATAAATGAAAAAGGGCTTTTTAGTAGATGGAAAGTACAAAATAATAGATACCCTCGGCAAGGGGGGGATGAGCACTGTTTATCTGGCAGAGAATATAAAACTGGGCACACTTTGGGCAGTAAAAGAAATAAGCAAAGTGTCAGGCTCAAAGGTAGACTTTCACGTCGAACCTAATATACTAAAAAAGCTTAATCACCCTGCCCTTCCTAGAATTTTCGACATTGTTGAGGATGATGAATTTGTTTATATCATAGTAGATTATATAGAAGGGAATTCGTTGGACAAAGAGCTTGACCGCTTTGGTTGTATTGCAGAAGAAACTGTTCTTGTGTGGGCAAAGCAGCTGTGTGAGGTGCTGGTTTATCTGCATGGGTTCAGGCCTAACCCAATTATTTACAGAGATATGAAGCCTTCAAACATCATATTGTGCAGTGATGGAAGTGTTAAGCTGATTGATTTTGGTATTGCCAGGGAATACAAAGAGGACAGTGAATACGATACGGTATATATAGGAACGAGAGGTTATGCAGCACCCGAACAATTTGGTTATGGACAGACCAATGTAACAACTGATATTTACAGTTTGGGCATAACCCTGCTACATATAGTCACAGGACATAATCCGGAGTACATGTCTGGCGGGATAGAGTCTGCGGAAAGCTATAGCGGAAAGCTGTCTTATAAGATGGAACGGATTATATCGAGATGTATAAAGCATGACCCCGAAGAAAGATATCAGTCGGTAAAAGAGGTATTGAGTGATATCGAGGCTATTATCTATATAAATAAAACGCAACATGGCAGTGATCTAAAATTGCCTTATACAGTGAAAGTGCCTGAAGACTATAAAAAGACAGTAGGGTTAGCCGGTGACAGGGCTTCAGGTACGACACTACTTACTATTGCCATATCAGAGCTTTTTGGGTCTATTGGAAGAAAGACTTCAATCATAGACTTAACAAAAAACTGTAAGCTGTACAAAATATTTGGCTGGGAAAACACTGCTGAGCCGAATGAAATGTGTGATCGCAGTAAGAATAGCTGGCTTTGCCTCATTCATGGCAGCATGGAGCCTTTAAAGCCCGATAAATACAGGAATGTATACACATCTGGAGCATATGCCCCCATTGACAGGGAGAGGTACCTGGAGCTGATGGAGAGAGTAAGGGGCGAGAGTGATATAGTACTGATTGATATGGATTTTGAAACAGATACTGAAATTATCAGATACCTGGATCAATTATATATAGTAAAGGATATGGATATGTATAATATAGAATGCACTTCCGGATATCTGAGCCTTTTGGCAAAACAGGGTATTAACCTGTCAAAGGTAAGATTAATCCTAAACAAGTATACTGATTCTTCGATAAAAGCAAAAGCCATTATTGATACGATTGTTTCAAACAGTTTCAGCGAAAAACGTGAGTATGCAAATCCCTTTAATTACGAAAGACCCAGGTACTACACCGTTCCCTTCGATATGGAAAACTATGTACAAGCTATTGAAAGTATAAACCATAGCAGGTTTACCTGTGCAAGGTTTACACAGAACTTCAAAAAAGCTATACAAGAAATAGCAAAGGATATATACCCTATAAGAGATAAATGCAAAAATCGGATACTGGACATTTTTTTTGGGTTAAAGGAGACAGGAAAAGATGCGTTTTAAGAATCAAAGGGTGTTTTTGACAGGAGCTGCAATATGTCTGTTATTTGCGGGTCTGATATATTACTACAATAACTATAAAATACCATATGCCTCAAAAAAAACTGAAATACAAGTAAGAAAGGAAATAGACGATAACTCGTTGCCCAAGATTAAGGTAGCGGTTGTAGCAAGCATCGAGGGGATTAACAAATATACTGAAATCACTAATAAAATTATTAATGAACGGATTAAGCTTGTAGATGTTCCTGAAAAGTATGTGGTAAAAGGGGCTGCTACTCAACTTCTCAATATAAAAGGTAAAATTGCCAAAGAGGATTTAAGGTTTGGAGAACAGATAATTCTGGACAGTCTGTCGGCAGAGAAGAAGTGGTATGGAGAATTTCAGAGACTTAAGGAGTATGAGGTGTCAAGTATAGTAGCAGATGAAGTAAAGACGGGCAATATCGTAGATATAATGGTAAGCTATGGAAATGGGGATTATGATGTTGTCTTACCTAAAGTCAAAGTTATGCGGTTAATTTCCTCTAAGAAGCCAGTTGATTCAAAAAGCAGTAAAGTGGAGGAGCCAGAGGATACTGGTGATATGCAATATAGAGGACAGCATTTAAGTTATACGATAGTAATTGCGGTAGATGAGGAACAATACCGTGATTTGGAGCTGGCCAAACAGATGGGTAAATTTGAAACACGCCTTTATATTGATGAAAATCAGACTTCCTCAAAAAAAACTTTTTACTATAAAACAGCTATAGATAAACGGAATTTTTCTGAAATAAAAAGTAAGACCGGGGTGACATCAGCAAGATGATTATTACATTAACAGCCCCCAAGAAAGGCTTGGGACAGACAATCACGGCAATTAACCTTGCTGCGCTTTCAGAGTTGACTTTAGGTGAGAAAGTAATGCTGATAGATATAAATAAATATTGCAGGGATATTGAGTACTTTTTAAGCAATACGGAGATAACCAAGGGGTTGGATGAGTTTATTTGCCTTTATAATACAGGTATGTTGAATAGCGAAACATTTAATACATGTGTAAAAAATGTAAAGGGAGGTCTGCACATAATGGCTTCAAACGACTGTCTTGAACTGAACGGTGACGTGGTTGAAAGCCTGGTAAGATACACATCCGATCTGTATAAAACTACTATCATAGATTCTATAAGTGGAAATAACAATAATTCAGATTTGTTTTTCAAGCATTCAGATGTAGTAATTGTCATCCTGAATCAGTCGAAAAATGTGATAAACATGGCTGCAAATAATATTGTTTACAGAAAATATACCAGTAAGATCGTATTTGTTTTAAATAAAAATATGACTGTGTATGCCAATAAAAAAATTCAATATACACTTCAGGATGTGGAGGCCGACTTGAAGGAAAACGGCTTCAACTGCCCTGTTTTTCCTCTTGAATATAGTGCAGAAGTATTGAATGAATATAATGACCATTCAGTTTTGAATCTGATTCAGAATGATTCGACAGGTGTTGATACGTACAGGAAGCAAATTGATGCAATAATACGGCATATTGCCGGGTATGATATCAAGCCGCTGCCGCAAAAAAAGGTTTTTAAATCGACAAACAATAAAAAGGCCAGGTTATTTAACTTTATATAAGGGGGAAAGACATGTTCCTGAATGATGATACTTTTTCAGCGATGGCAAGGGAAGTAGACAACATACTTAAGGATGTTGACCGGTATATGCAGGTATACCGGCTTGACCGGATAGGAGCAGAAAAGGAAATCGGAAGGTACTCGCAACTGAAAAACCAGGCAGCCCTAGGTGAAAAACAAGCCAGGGATTGGCTTGTCGGACAGTACTCTATATTGCTGAAACAATTATATCGGCTGGACGATGAGTCTATAAAAGAGTACATAGATTTTGAAGATATTGAGAGGAATCATAGCCGTATAATTTTCGAAATGTTGCTTGATGTGTATGATCTGTCGGAAATAATAGAAAAATACCAGATACAGGTAAGGATGAGTGCAGAACAGGTACTGGAAATATACAGGGCTGAAAAAGACATCATAAGAAAGCATTTTGATATGGCAAAAAAGATAAAACTGCTAGCGCTTCTAACATATGGCAGGGAATACGGGCAGGATGTGATCGACACCCTCCAGCATCACAATATAAATGAAATAGGCGTACTTGATAAGGATTATATCTATATTGTATATAAGGGATCCAAGATTCATCTCCAGTTTCTCAAATTTTCTGACAAAGGTGTAATAGAGAATATTCAAAAGAAAACAACTCAAAACTCTCCGGTTAATTACGACCAGCACAATATTACGCTGGTTGCTGCAAAAAACAATTCCAGCCGGATAACTGTAGCCGGCTATGATATAACCCCGACAGAGGAAGATTATTATTATAATGAAAGGATTTTTAACCTGAAAAAAATTACTCTTGAGGAAATGCGGGATACTTACAGGACAATTGACGAGCTGATATACAGGTTTCTGGTATTGAATCAGCAGGGAAGAGGGAGGCATTTTATAACAGGCTCCGACATGGGACTAGGGAAGTCGACATTTTTAAACGCTATGCTGGAAAAAGTGCCTGACAAGTGGGGTATTGGGATTCTGGATACACAAAATGAACTCCAATCAAGAAAAAAATATCCCTGGAAGAACATCTATACACTAATAGAAAACCCTAAAAGGACTATAGCTGAGTGCTTTGAACAGATGCTTAAAGCAGCAAGGGACGTAATATATGTAGGTGAAATTACAAAGCCTGGGGAAGTTGCAGAGCTTATAAATGCTAGTCTGAGGCTTAATTCCGGTGTCGGAGCTACTATGCACTCGTTATCTCCCTTTGAAGTAGTGACCAATATCAGAAATCTTATGATGCGGACAGACATGTATAATAATGCTGAGGTTGCAGAGAGCGATATTGCAAGAGGGCTTGACCTGGTTATACATCTTGCAAAGCTTAATTGCGGCCGGATCGTTGTGGAAAGTGTAGTTGAGATCGAATATTTAGGGCACGAATACAATGTCGGGACGCAGTCCGGCGGGACTTTTAAGGATAGATTATCAGGTTTGATCGATCTGGCACGGCTTGCAATACTCAAATACCTGTCGGGAAAGCCGTACAGATATAACGTAATAATCCAGTATTCACATGGAGATGATACATGGAATGCTGTAAATGAACCTTCCCGGGATTATTTCGACAGGCTGGCTAAATATGTTGACAGAAAAGATATAGAAGCTTTTAGAGATTTCTTTATAAATGGAAAGGCAGGAGGACAGAATAGTGAATTGGCTTAAAGGACTTTTGTCGGAAATCGGGCAAGAGATTAGCGGGGTATTTTATAATTTTGACAGCATGGATGCTTTTTCTTTAATACTTTTGTTGTCATCATTAATTATTATTACAGCACTGATCGTAAGGACTATAAAATACAGGGGGAGAAAAAGGAGGCTAACGGTATTCAAGAGTAAAAACTATCTGATAACACGAATTACAAACGTACTATCCAGGAAAAATGCAGTTATGAAAGTATTAAATAATATTACCATAAAATTATCCATGATGAACAGCTTATCTTATGAAAAAAACCAGGAAAACGCAGTGGTGTTATCTGCCGGGGCAATACTTTTCCTCTTGCTGTCAGTTTTTTTATTCATTCCCACAGTAAATGTAGTTTGGTATGTCGCTCTGACCTATATACTTATGTCAATTGCATTTGTCATTATAGCCTTCATCATTTTTACGTTTATTGCCAGATTAAGGTTTACCTCGAAGCTTCCGGGTACTTATAAGATACTTAACAGCAGGTATATTACTTCTGGAAATATCCTCAAAGCAATAAGCGCTTCCATGGAGGATTTCGACAAGTCGGTAAAACGGGAAATGCACAAGATACATAATATACTCAAAAAAAATAATATGGCAGAAATAGATGAAACCTTCCGCAGGCTGGAAAATGCGTACAAAAACGAATATCTGACACTCCTGCTGAACTTGATAATCCAAGCACACTATAAGGGAGGCGACGCTGCTATAAAAAGGCAGTTTGAAAATACTACCGAAGAGATCCTGACTGATATTGAAAACCAAAAGGATTTAAGTTTTACTGCCAGAATATATATGCTGCTTGCTGTTATTTTGCCGGCCGGGGTGAAATGGCTTGAAGGCTTCAACCAAAATGCTTTAGGGGCTAAAGCAGCGGAGTTTTATGCCAGTCCACTTGGTATAGAAATAAAACTGTTATTTTTTTTCGCTTTCTTTTTCTATCTGGGTATACTGCTTTTTATGGAGAGAACTGCGTAGAGGAGGACGTATATGACTATTAGCAGGTTTTTGTTTATACCTCCTTTTGCTATTGCACTGTTCCTTATACTCAGCTGCTTTGCTTTCAGAAGAAAATATAAGAGGGTTAGAAGTAAATATGGACTGAAACATAGTATTATAAGTAATTTGAAGGATACATTCTTTATCAGGGCGGGCCAAAAACTGTATAGCATATATATGCACCTTGCCAGGTTTACCAGATGGGATGTTGAAGGAATAATCAGACTTAAGCTTATTATATTCATGCTGGTCATGATTATCCTCATACTTATAAAGCTGACTAATATTAAGTTGTATACAGATGAAATCCTTTACAGGTTTGATTATCATAGTGACCTGATTTATAAGTCTGAACCCTGTATAGACGAAAAATTGGCTTTTAGCCAGGAGATGGAATATTTCAGGCAAGTACTGAAGATAACTGACCTTTCCACTCTGGAAAAAACTCCAAAAGATATTGTGGAGAACTCGATAAAAGCAGTTATTACCGGAGACACTTCAGAATTGATGCAACCGAGGGATACTATAGCAAATAAGGTATATTACAGAATATATGACTACTATAAATGCAGGAAATGGAATTTGGTTTTGTTTGGTGCGGTAGCTTTCTTTGTAAGCTGTATCTTGGAGCTTACCCTGCTTGTATACAACTTCTTTTGTGAAAATGAGGCCGGCAGGGAGCTCCGGTTTTTGAAAAAGCTTATTATCCTTAACGGTTCCATTAAACCTGTAGATTTTTCCAGACTCCTGAAAATTTTAGGTGACAAGGCCAAATACCATAAAAAGGTTATTAAAGAGATTGAGGAAATGAATAAGAAAAACTCTATCGATAATAAAAATATATACTCTTCCCTGATAAGAAACACAAAAGATATTGATATGAAGCTCTTTTATGAGAAACTGGATCAAGCCAACAACTATGATTTTGACCAGGCGGTTTTAAATATTGAGAATGAATTTATGATGGACAGGCGTACCCAGGCCAGAAAAATCAGAAAGCAGACTGAACTTATACATGCCGTAGGCATAACCGGATTTATGGCACTTATTTTCATACTGATAATTTATCTGATAATACCCTGGCTGGAAGCCTACAACATGAATCAGGTGTTTTAGGGTGGTAAAAGGTGGAAAAGGTAATAAAGCATAAAAACAAGAAATGGATTGAAAGGCTGCTTAAAAGCCAGCGTGGCGGGATCTCAGGCATCATATTTGAAATAATACTTTCAGTCATGGCACTGACGCTTCTTATTATGGCTATATATGTATTCAGGGGAAATATGGACATAATAGGGAATTCGGCGGCTAAAACAAATGTCCTTGCCAAGGTTAAGCAGGAGTCCCTTATTCCTATAAATAAAAATATAGTAAGTGGAAGTGATGTCGTATCAGTTGTAAGGTACTATGCGGATGAAGAAAATGTTGATGTATGTGTTGTGATGGGGCCGGATCAAAGTGTAAGCTATGAAAGCAGGGGATGCTCCTTTGATATAGCTGATTATCTGACGTTTGGCTGTTCGGGAATGGGAGAATTCAGGGAGATTCCGTTTGAGGCAGCTTATGAATATAGAGGTACTGAGTTGGTTAGGGTTACTTATGTAAAAAAATGATGAGGGGATGATTCAGATGGATTTTATGCTGGTAGCAAAGAGCAGAAAGGGTGGTATTGGGGCTATAATTGCCATGATAGTAGGAATTATCCTGGTCCTTGGCCTGGTAGCTTATGCGGTATTGGGACAAGTAGCAGGAGCAAAGGATGTAGGAGACAGGGCGCAGGTAGAGCAGGATAAGATTAATAGAATTCTGGAAGACCCAAATGTCGTGACAGGAAATATTATTAAGAATTATGTACAGTCGGATGTTGCTGTAACGATAGGCAGTACATCCATAACCGATACCAATCTGAGCACGGTAATTGACGGCTCTTTATACAAGATAACAGACAAGATTATAAATGATGATGGGAAGCTGACTGCTGTACAAGCTGCAAAAGTAAGTCTTAGCAGATAGTGCTTTTATAAAGAATATCCTTTTAGGCAGGTGGGGTGTTATGGCAGGGAAAATTGCAGGGACAGTGTTCACGCTTTTCATAATGACTTTCTTGGTAGCAGTAATAATTTTCTATTTCTTACATACCGGCATAAAGGAGGAAGTGAATGATGTAAATTATAGCGTAGCTGAAACTGTAGCTACTTCAGGTGAATTCACAACGGATTTATATGATTTTTTGGAGAAAAGTCTGGGAAGATATGGCGATTATAGAATTAAGCTCAAGCTTGAGGAGCAAATCAGCCCCGGAGAATATGATATAAATTTTGAAAATTCATATGTCCTGAATAGAAAGCTAAAGGTAGGTGACAGGGTGACTATCTTTTTAGAGGATAAGGATCCGAGTTTGTTCGGGAGACTGATAAACGCTGCTATTGCAGGATATAGGCCTGACAGGATGATTGATACAAACATAAAATCTCTTAAAACTGCCATTATTTCCAATAATGCAGTAGGTACGGAATGAGGGTGAAGTGAAATGGGGCAGATTATTGCTGCAGTATTAATTATCCTTTTTATTATATTTGCATTTGTACCTCTTGCTCATCTAAATAACAATCATGTTGAAATACAATCCGTAAAACAGGACTTGAATCTGGCAGCAAGAGCAGTCTGTAACTCTTTTAAAAAAAGTTTTGAAAATTATGAAAGTCTGTCTGAAGGATATGAACAAACTGCCTGTACTGATATAAGGCTGGACAAAGCCAGGCTTTTGCGGGAATTTTATGATATCCTCAAAAAAAACTGCTATAACGGCATTAAGTTTAGTCAAATGAAGGAAAGGATATGCCTGAAAGTTTTAGTTTATAGCGACAGGTTTTTTATTGCAGACAGAAGCGATAGGTGGAGCCCTCCATTTTTTTTCAATATCTACAAGGGCCAACCTATTAATGATATAGTTGCGTTAAATACCGTCACTGATGATGTATCATTTTATAAAAATTCAGAAAAGATAATACTGCCTGTAACTCATCCTGATGTCGGCATTATGCCAGAAGAAAAGGAACAGATTATTATAAACAGGCTCAATGAGGTGATTTCGCAAAACACCTATGATGAAGCTAAAAAAAGAGGTTTAGCTATAAAGATCAGAAACCCTGATAAAAGTGATATGACTTACAGGCTGGAGTACAGGTATTTCAATATACTGGAGGGAATAACCTTTTTCGTACTATATGCAGAGGATGAAAGCGTTTTTATACATAACAGGAGTTATGAATTTAAAAATTATAATGTAGCAGGCTATACTCTAAAACTGAAAAACAGGAGATAATATAAGTGCGTAACATAAGTTGTGCACTTATATTGTTCTTATGGAGGGAATTTTTTGCCTATTGCTAATGTTAATGGAATTAAGCTTTTTTATGACACCTATGGTAATGGCGAGCCGGTAGTATTCATACATGGAGTCGCGATAACTTCCCGTGTATGGGATTATCAGAAGGATTTCATATCCAGGTATTATAGGATGATTGTCTTGGATTTGAGGGGGAGCGGCAGAAGTGATAAAACTCCTGCAATAACCCACACAGCAGAGTTGCTGGCAGATGATTTGAAGGGTCTGGTTGACTACCTTGGGTATGAGAAAGTAAATATCGTAGGACTTTCCATAGGTGCTGCAGTGGCTATGAAGTTTGCCATAAAGTACCCTCATATGGTTAGCAGACTGATTCTTACAGGTGCATTTACGGATCTGGATGGGATATTGAATTTTGTTAGAAAACACTTTGCATATCTGGTGGGGAGAATGCTGATGACAAGATTATTCGGAGGTTTAGCTGTAAAAATAATGCTTCCGAGCGCATCAAAGGACGAGCTTCTTTATTATCATAAAAATATTATAAAAGTAGATAAGGAAGAAATCATAAAGTACGACCAGATATTAGGGTCATATTCAATTACTCCGGCTCTGGGCAGGATACAAGCGGCTACACTGCTTATGTACGGGCAGTATGAATGGATGCTTCATAAATACGGCAGGCTGATAAAGGGATTGGTAAAAAATTCACAAATGATAATTGTTCCGGGTGTAGGACATGGCTGGAATGGTGAAAAATCAGAGCTTTTCAGCCAGTATGTTCTTAAATTTATCAAAGAGGGCACCATATAGATACAGGTAAATAGATGAGAATATATGCTCTACCCATAGTTTAAACAAACAAGTTGGCAAGTTATGTTGAACATATTTTTTTAAAACTATATAATTAGTGTAGAGTATTCTATATCTGCTAAGGTGGTGTGGCCCATGAGTGAAAATGTTATTCCAAAAGCCTGGGAAAGCATTATGAATTCTGTCAGTTTTTTACCGGTAATAGTAAAATCAATAGAAAGATTCCATGATGTGAGCTGGTCTATGGAACCAAACATGCATGATTTTTTTGAAATGGTATATATAAAAAAAGGCGACGCTGTGTTTGAAATAGCGGGGAAACCTGCTCATATAGGGCCAAATGACATAATAATAATAAAACCTAACCAGCCTCATAAGTTTATTGTTAAGTCTGAAGCAGGTTGTGAATTCATTGTGCTAAACTTCAAATTCACCAATCAGGTGGGGGGAGAGATTTCCGAGACATCCCTGGAAGACTTCCTTAACTTTGTAAGCGGGAAGGAAACAGGCCCATTCATCTCATTAAAAGTAAGCCAGAAGAACGAGATAATCACTCTCTTAAACAGGATTTTAAAGGAGCGTGAGGGTTCTGACTTAGGAAGTGAATTTCTAAATTACCTTCTTGTAATGGAGCTTTTTATCTTCATATCGAGGGCGCTTAAGATGGAGTGGGAAAGCAGTATAAAATACAAGAGTCCCAAATTGAAAGAACTTATAGAGATTTCTGCAAAATTTATAAATAATAATTTTGAACGTGAAATATCTTTAAGTGATATTGCAAAATTTGTTTTTCTGAGTCCGAGCTATTTTACCAGGGCATTCAAGGAGGAAATGGGCATAAGCCCAATCAACTATCTGTTGAAGGTCAGGGTGGGCAGAGCAAAGGAACTCCTGAAGGAGACAGACTTGAAGATAAGCGATATTGCACTTAATGTGGGTTTTTCCAATCAGCAGAGATTTAATGAAATATTCAAGAAATATTCGGGATATACTCCTCTGCAGTATAGGAAGCAAGGAGAGAAGGAAAATTAGGAACATGCTGCTTGCAGAGAAAGGGTTCGTATATTATTAGGAATAGTCAGCATAAGTTTAAGGGGCAGATATGATATCTGCCCTGTTAATATGCCAGAAGCAAGATTTTTATGTCAAGAAACATTAAAAAACACCTTTTAATAAAACAAATAACAGGAAGAATAAAGGATGCTGAAAGTTTATAATTTCATTTAAGATGGGAAAAGACAATTTTTTACCGGTTATGGGTTATAGGCTAAGGGCAATGGGTTATTTTACGGTGAGGATTGATAATCGATGTTTTAATAACCTATCGCCAAGTGCCTACAACTGTACTATTTAGTGCACATATTATATAGGAGGTAATTATTATGGGAATGACAATGACACAGAAAATACTTGCAGATCATGCAGGATTGGATAATGTTCAGGCTGGTCAGCTGATAAAAGCTAAACTGGATATGGTACTGGGAAATGATATCACAACTCCTGTTGCTGTAAAAGAATTCAGGAAAATAGGTCTCAGTAAGGTCTTTGATGTAAACAAGATTGCCATAGTGCCGGATCATTTCACACCTAATAAGGATATCAAATCTGCAGAACAGGTTAAGTTTATCAGGGAATTTGCTAAAGAGATGGGTATAGTGAATTTCTTTGAAGTAGGACAAATGGGAGTTGAGCATGCACTGCTTCCTGAAAAAGGTTTAGTTGTACCGGGAGATGTAGTAATCGGGGCAGATTCACATACTTGTACCTACGGAGCTCTGGGAGCGTTCTCAACAGGTATAGGCAGTACGGATATGGCTGCCGGAATGGCAACAGGTGAAGCGTGGTTCAAGGTTCCTGAGGCAATAAAGTTCGTGTTGAAAGGTAAACCTGCAAAATGGGTAAGCGGTAAGGATGTGATATTACACATCATCGGTATGATAGGTGTTGACGGAGCATTGTACAAATCAATGGAATTTACTGGGGAGGGGCTTCAATACTTGTCTATGGATGACAGGTTTGCAATGGCTAATATGGCAATTGAAGCAGGCGGTAAGAATGGAGTATTTGAAGTTGATGAAAAAACTCTTGAATATGTGAAGGAGCATTCAACTAAACCATACAAGGTATATAAGGCAGATGAAGATGCTGAATATTCAGCGGTATATGAAATAGACCTCAGTTCTGTAAAGCTGACGGTAGCATTCCCTCATCTTCCCGAAAATGCAAGAACAATAGATAATGTGGGAGATGTAAAGATAGACCAGGTTGTTATTGGTTCCTGCACAAACGGAAGAATAGAAGACTTGAGGGTATCTGCAGAAATTCTTAAAGGTAGAAAGGTGCATCCTGACGTAAGGTGTATAATAATACCTGCAACTCAGAAAATCTGGAAACAGGCCATGAATGAAGGTTTATTCGATATCTTCGTTGATTCGGGAGCAGCAGTAAGTACGCCGACATGCGGACCATGTCTTGGCGGGCATATGGGTATCCTTGCAAAAGGAGAGAGAGCTGTAGCTACTACAAACAGGAATTTTGTAGGCCGTATGGGACATCCTGAGAGTGAAGTTTACCTCGCAAGCCCGGCTGTAGCCGCTGCTTCAGCTATTACAGGCAAAATATCAGGTCCGGAAGAGTTATAAGAGGAGGATATATATATGCAAGCAAATGGTAAAGTGATAAAGTATGCAAATAATGTCGATACTGACGTAATCATACCTGCAAGATATTTGAACACATCAGACCCTGCAGAGCTTGCAAGCCACTGCATGGAAGATTTGGACAAGGAGTTTGTAAAAAAGGCAAACAAAGGGGATATAATGGTTGCAGGCAAGAATTTCGGTTGCGGTTCGTCAAGGGAGCATGCACCTATCGCTATAAAAGCTTCAGGTATTTCATGCATAATAGCTGAAACTTTTGCAAGGATATTCTACAGAAATGCTATAAATATAGGGCTGCCTATTCTGGAGTGTCCTGAAGCAGCTAAAGATATAGCAGATGGTGATTCTGTAAGTATTGATTTTAAGAGTGGAAAAATATTTAATAAAACAACGGGCAAAGAGTACACTGCGGCTCCCTTCCCTGAGTTTATGCAGGAAATAATGAATGCGGACGGCCTTATCGGCTATATAAGTAAGACAATCAAGAGTTGAGTTTTTAGAGGAGATTGATATTATGAAGTTTAATATAACAGTGCTTCCGGGAGATGGCATAGGTCCGGAGGTAATAGAACAAGCCATAGGTTTGATAGACGCTGTAAGCAAAAAGTACGGGCATGAATTTGTACTGACAGAGCAAAAGATAGGGGGATGCGCCATAGATGAATATGGAGTGCCTCTTCCGGAAAAAACGCTTGAGAGCTGTAAAAAAAGTGATGCGGTGCTTTTAGGTGCGGTAGGCGGACTTAAGTGGGATGTACTTCCGGGGAATATAAGACCGGAGGCCGGATTGCTTGCTATCCGTGCAGGTTTGGGACTATTTGCGAATCTGAGGCCTGCAGTGATTTATAAGGCACTGAAGGATGCTTCCCCACTCAGGAGTGACATCGTCAAGGACGGTATAGATATAATGGTTGTCCGTGAACTGACCGGGGGAATGTATTTTGGAGATAGAGGCAGAATGCAGACCGAAAAGAACGGTGAAGCAGCCTACGATACAGAATCATATAGCACTTTAGAGGTAGAGAGAATTGCCCGTCTTGCATTTGAGACGGCTATGAAGAGAGGCAAAAAGCTTACTTCCGTGGATAAGGCAAACGTGCTGGAAAGTTCGAGACTCTGGCGGGAAGTGGTGCTGAAGGTAGCTAAGGAATATCCGGAAGTCGAGCTCAGCCATATGTATGTAGACAATGCAGCAATGCAGCTGGTAAGAAACCCTATGCAATTTGATGTAATAGTTACAACAAATATGTTCGGTGATATTTTATCCGATGAAGCTTCCATGATTACAGGTTCCATTGGCATGCTGCCTTCAGCAAGCCTTGGGAACGGAACTCTTGGATTATATGAACCGATACATGGGTCTGCACCGGACATTGCCGGGCAGAATAAGGCAAATCCTATAGCTACAATCCTGTCAGTAGGTATGATGATGAAATACTCTTTTGGACTTGATACTATAGCTGAAGATATTGAGGCAGCAGTTGTAAGAGTTCTGGATAAGGGTTACAGGACAGGAGATATCTCTTCAGGTGAAGCTAAAATTGTAGGAACAAAAGAGATGGGACAGTTAATAAGAGATGAACTGGCTAAATCTTAAAGATCAAAATTATTGGATTTCTTAAAAAAGAATGCACCGGATAGTTAACTATCCGGTGCATTCTTTTTTATCCGGAAATGTTCAATTGTATATGCAGAACTGGCATGTACTCCTTTCTTCTTTCTATAAGCAAATAAAAAGATTTCGGGTCATTATCATAAAAGTCTTTAACTAAAAATAGTATTAATATAAGCAAGCATAGAACGGTTATGCTTTATGCCAATAATTATGTAAACAAAGTTTTGTTTGTACATTATGTACACAAGAAATCTGTAGTTCGACTGGTACAACAGGTTAGTTTAACCGGCACAGTAAGTTTATTTAGCAAATTCTCTTGTAAAAAATTACTGAAGGGGTGTTTTTCTTGGGGTTTTATGTACTAAAGAGGTTTTTATACTCTATCCTCACACTGCTTATAGTTGTTACAGTTACGTTCATGCTTATGCATGAAATACCTGGAAGTATCTATACCGGTGAAAAGAAGCTGCCTGCGGCTATCGAAAGAAACATCAAGGCTAAATACGGGCTTGATCAGCCTTTATACAGGCAGTATCTCAAGATGCTGGATAATCTGGCACATTTGGACTTCGGAGATTCAATGATATCCCAAGGTAGAAGTGTAAATAAAATTATCGGTGACCATTTCCCTGTGTCTGCAAAACTGGGGCTTATATCAATCTTTTTATGTCTGCTTGCAGGAATTCCTCTGGGTATAGCATCTGCCTTGCATAAAGATAAATGGCAGGACTATATAAGTATGATAGTGGCAACCCTTGGAGTTACTATACCAAGTTTTGTTGTAGCAACTCTGTCTCAATATTTTCTCTCTGTTAAGCTCGGAATTTTTCCTGTAATAGGTTTTAAATCAGTATGGCATGCAGTGCTTCCTGCTGTTGCGCTTTCATTCTTTCCCCTTTCATTCATCGCGAGACTTGTACGCTCAAGCATGGTGGAGACTTTGGAGCAGGATTTCATAAGAACAGCAAGGGCTAAGGGCTTGAGCGAGAGTACGGTTGTATATAAACATGCGCTAAAAAATGCCCTGCTTCCTGTAGTAACCTATCTTGGACCTCTTACTGCAAGTATTCTGACTGGCAGCTTTATTATCGAAAGAATCTTTAATATCCCGGGACTTGGCCGGTACTTTGTAGACAGTATTTCAAACAGGGATTATACCGTAATAATGGGAGTTACCGTGTTTTATGCTGTATTCCTCATTATTATGAACTTCATCGTGGATATTATTTATCTGTTTATAGATCCAAGAATAAAGCTGATCAGGTAGCGTGCATGGCCTATTGGTGATTACGAGCTGAGAAAGAAATAAGTTGCAGATACGGGAGGTATATCAATGAATATTTCCGCAGAACTATTTAAGCCTGCAAACAGGAAAAACCAAAACAGAAGTACAAATATAGTGCGGCCCAGCTTGACGTATTGGCAGGATGTATGGAGACGTCTAAGAAAAAACAGGGTTGCTATGGTCAGCCTTTGTGTGATAATTCTGATAACTTTGATTTCCATAGCAGGACCTATGTTCTCACCATACTCCTACTCTGACCAGCTTAAGGAACAGGAAGGCTTAAGGCCTTGCCCGGAGCATCCTTTAGGGACTGATACTTTGGGGAGGGATATGCTGGTCAGGGTATTGTACGGTGCCAGAATATCCCTAAGCGTCGGTATAGTTGCAAGCATTATAAACCTTGTGATCGGTGTATTATACGGTGGGATAGCCGGCTATTTTGGTGGCAGAGTGGATAGCATAATGATGAGGATTGTAGATATTCTTTATGTAATTCCGCTTACCCTCTATGTCATTCTTCTGATGGTCATAATGGATGGATACAGCGAAAAAATCTTTAGTCTTCCATTCCTGTCCATGTTCAGGGCCGCAGGTCCTGCGCTTATCAGCGTATATATTGCTCTTGGCTTAACGTATTGGCTCGAAATGGCCAGAATCATAAGGGGACAGGTTTTAAGCCTGAAGGAGCAGGAATATGTCACAGCTGCACGTGCTTTAGGTGCCGGGCATTTAAGAATATTGCTGAGACATCTGATTCCCAATTGCATAGGGTCGGTAATTGTAATTATTACTCTTCAGATTCCCAGTGCCATATTTACTGAAGCCTTTTTAAGCTTTATAGGTCTTGGCGTTGACGCTCCAATGGCTAGTCTTGGGAGTTTGGCCTCCGATGCGGCGGGCAGTATCAGATCCTATTTCTACTTGCTTGTATCACCGTCAGTCGCCATATGCCTTATAATACTTGCATTTAATCTGTTTGGTGATGGAATAAGAGATGCACTTGACCCGAGGATGAGAAAATAGAGAAGGTGGAAAAGTATGAGAAAGCTGCTTGAAATTAAGAACCTCAGAACTGTATTCAAAACATATGCCGGTGAAGTATCAGTCTTGAATAGTATATCCCTCAGCATTTTTGAGGGGGAAGCGGTGGGGATTGTCGGAGAATCGGGGAGTGGTAAGAGTGTAGCAATGCTTTCAGTTATGAAACTGCTTGCAGATAATGGCAGGGTAGCCGGTGGGGAGATATTATTTGACGGAAAGGATATTACAAATCTGAATGCTGAAACAATGCAAAAAATCAGGGGAAATGAAATAGGAATGATATTTCAGGATCCCATGACTTCATTAAATCCCTTGTTTACTATAGGAAATCAACTGGTAGAAGCAATATTGAAGCATAACAGGATATCAAAGGGAGAGGCAAGAGAGAAAGCCATAAATATGCTTAAGCTCGTCGGAATACCGAGCCCGGAAAAAAGAATGAATCAATACCCTCACGAATTCAGCGGAGGCATGAGGCAGCGGGCCATGATAGCCATGGCGCTCTCCTGTGAGCCAAAGCTGCTTATCGCAGACGAACCCACAACAGCTCTTGACGTGACGATACAAGCACAGATTTTAGAACTGATGAAGGAACTAAAAAAGCGTCTTAATACATCAATATTGCTTATAACCCATGACCTGGGACTTGTTGCAGATATTTGCGACAGGGTCATTGTTATGTATGGCGGAAATATTGTAGAACAGGGAAGAACAGATGAAATTTTTTATAGCCCGAAGCATCCTTATACAATGGGGCTGCTTAAAAGTATTCCACGCTTGAATATGGGTAAGGAAAGACTGAACCCGATAGAAGGCCAGCCTCCGGATATGATTCATCCACTTACAGGATGCCCTTTTTCGGAAAGATGTCCAAAGGCGATGCAGATATGTGATATTAAAAAGCCTCATTTGAAAAAAATCAGTGAATCTCACGAGGCTGCATGCTGGCTTCTCTATGTGGGTGATGGGGGAGAAAATAATGAACAATAATAAAAATGCTATGGTTGAAATTAAAAATCTGACAAAATTCTTTCCTGTAAAGAAAGGTTTTCTTCGAAAAGCAAGTACATTGGTAAAAGCTGTGGACAGCATCAGCTTTTCTATTACCAAAGGAGAGACACTGGGATTAGTCGGTGAAAGCGGATGCGGTAAAACTACAGTAGGAAGAACACTCTTAAGGTTATATGAACCTACTTCCGGTAGCATTTTATTCAATAATGAAGATATTACAAAAGTTAACATGAAACCGTACAGAAAGAAAATGCAGATGATATTTCAGGACCCATATGCATCACTGAATCCGAGAATGACTGTAGGGGATATAATCGGAGAACCGATGGACATCCACAGTTTGGAAAAGGGAACTGCAAGAAAAGACAAAATATATTCGCTTCTCGAGATGGTTGGGCTAAGTAAGGAGCATGCAAACAGATATCCCCATGAATTCAGCGGGGGTCAGAGGCAGAGAGTGGGTATAGCACGGGCATTGGCTGTACAGCCTGAATTTATTGTATGTGACGAGCCTATATCGGCACTTGATGTTTCTATCCAGGCACAGATTGTTAATATGATGGATGACCTGCAGAGCTCCCTTGGATTGACATATCTTTTTATCGCACATGATTTGTCTATGGTTAAGCATATAAGTAATAAGGTAGGGGTCATGTATTTAGGCAAGCTTGTAGAGCTGGCTGACAGTTCCGAGCTATATGAAAGGCCTGTACACCCTTATACGCAAGGCTTGCTATCATCGATACCGGTTGCTGATCCTGAAGCGAGCAGAAGAAGGCAAAGAATAATTCTTAAAGGCGATGTCCCAAGCCCTATCAATCCTCCTTCAGGCTGCAGATTCAGAACCAGATGCCGGTACGCAGAAAGGAAATGTGAGGAGACTGAGCCTGATTTCAAAGAGGTAGCACCGGGACATTTTTGTGCATGCTATCTGTACACATCGTGATGGACTTTTTGGAGCCGCCTGTATGCCTGAGTCCGGATAAATAGGGAGACCTGTTTATATATTTATTGCTAGGATAGGAGGAAAAATAATGGCTAGAAAATTGCTTGCGCTTTTAATCTCAGTCATTTTGCTTGCATCAGCAGCAGGGTGCAGTGGAGGAAAAGAAAATAACACATTGAGCCTCAATGTAGGTATGGAACCAAGGTATATGGACCCTGCACTCAATAATGCTATTGATGGAGGCATGTACATCGACCAGGTTTTTGAAGGCTTGACCAGGTTTGATAAGGATGGGAAGGTAATACCCGGTATGGCAGAAAAGTGGGAAATATCTGCTGATGGAACAAAATATACCTTTCATCTGAGGAAAGCGAGTTGGTCGGACGGAAAGCCTGTAAAGGCACAGGAGTTTGAATATGCGTGGAAGAGGGCTCTTGATCCCAAAACCGCTTCGGAGTATGCCTATATGCTTTATGTCATTAAAAATGGCGAGGCTTTCAACGGAGGAAAGGCAAAGGCTGAGGATGTAGGTGTAAAAGCACTGGATGACAAGACTCTTGAAGTTATGCTAGAAGCTCCAACAGCATACTTTATTGATATTACAAACTTCACGACCATGCATCCTGTAAGAAAGGATATTATAGAAAAACATGGTGACCAGTGGACGCAAAAGCCTGAAACTTATATAGGCAATGGACCTTTTGTATTGGAGAAGTGGGACCACAACTCTGAAATCACACTAAAAAAGAATGACAATTACTATGACAAAGGTAAAGTTAAATTAAGCAAAATAGTATTCAAGCTGATAGAAGAAAGAGCAGCGTCACTTAATGCATTTGAATCAGGAGACATCCAGTATATTTATGACCATGTACCTCCAGAGGAGACACAAAAGCTCATAAATGACGGTAAAGTAAAGGTGTTTCCCGATCTTTCAACTTATTATTATATCTTTAATACAAAAAAGGCCCCTTTTGATAATGTAAAGGTAAGAAAGGCTTTTGCTCTGGCGATAGACAGAAAAGCTATCGTAGACAAGGTTACAAGGGCAGGGGAAAAAGCGGCCGATAACTTTGTTCCGCCGGGAGTAAACGGTGAAGCGTCTGGAAAAGACTTCAGATCAGAGGCTGACTATAAATATCTGCCTGAAAAAGCGGATGTTGAGGCAGCCAGGAAGCTACTTGCGGAAGCAGGCTATGCCGACGGCAAAGGTTTTCCCGAAATAGAGCTGATTTACAATACTGACGAAAGGCATAAAAAGATAGCTGAGGCTGTCCAGGAGCAGTTGAAACAGAACCTCGGCGTAAACATCAAAATCTCAAATATGGAATGGAAGGTATTGCAGCAGAAGAGACAGAATAAAGACTTCACATTGTCAAGAGACGGTTGGGTAGGGGATTATAACGACCCGATGACATTTATGGATTTGTGGTTGTCAAATAGCGGCAACAACAATACACAGTGGAGCAGTGCACAATATGATGACTTAATTAAGAAAGCAAAAAGTACAATCGACCAGAAAGCAAGAATGAAAGCCATGCATGATGCGGAAAGGCTTTTACTGGAGGATGTGCCGATACTACCCATATTCTACTATGTGAAGCCTGTAGCTTTAGTCCCTGAATTGAAGGATGTGGTGCTTACAGTTAATGGAAGACTGTCGTTGATGCATGCTTATTTTGAATAGATAGTCAGGCCGGAAGCTAATGTATCTGGATATGGTATGATAGACCCCACTTTTTCTCCTTGACTAAGTGACCGGTTTATCATACCATATCCGGTTTTCGTTTTTTTGTGTCTAACTTATGGAAATGGCTAAGGCTTCTAAAGGATATGGCGATACCAGGGAAATACCGCAATATTATATGGCAGTAGCAGATTTATAAATTCGCTAAGTGTTACAGATACTAGATATAGTGGGAAGTGTATATAATTCAACAAATTTTGCAAATTATCTATACTATAATGTATATTGACAATAGCTATATTAAACCATTGTAAATGAATATTATTTTATGGCATTGTAGCTAATATTCTGTACTCTGTGATAATGTATTAACATTTTTGATAGGAGGCTTTTAAATGATGAAAAGACTTATTATTATATTAATTAGTCTCTTTTGCCTATGTACTATAGTAGTCTTAGTATTTAATAAAAATAATGTAGCAAATAGTTTCAGTGAAAAAGGGCTTGTAGTATATCTATTAAAGAAAGATTCTACGGAAAAAACCGTGCTTTTTACAGAGAATGATATACGTGAGTTTGATTGGGGACAACAAAAAATTATTTTTGACAAAAAATTCTTAAATGAAAAGGTAATAGGAAAAGGTAAAGCTAATAAAGATGAGAAATATAGTTCTGGAGGCTCAAAGATTTTATCTGCAAAATATCAGGAGAGGTTCTTGCTAAGTTTACAGGGTGAAGAAATATATAAAGGAGCTTTTAAACAACCTTTTTTCTCTTCGTACTATCCTGATATTCCATATATTGAGGATATAGAAAATGGAATAAGAATAAACTGGAATAAGATTGAAGGAAGAGAGGATGTAAGATTTAATAAAAAATTATATGATTACTTGAAACAAAAGAAGATAATTTCATTAAACTGATTTTACACATTGCTGTAAAGTTATATTTCACATGTTTATAGATGTTGATTTCGCAAAATATGTTATCTTTGTTCTGATGTTTCCGTAATCAAAGAAGGCTACAATATCGTACTTCCCATTTTCATTGGAATCTTCTGATGTTACTCTTTCAACAACTGTGGGAAATAATCGAATGTATGGAAGAAAATATACCGATTTACATATTATGCATGATATAGTATGTAATAATATAAAATAGTTGGGAGATGATGTTATGAAGAAAAAATTACTATTCTATTTACTTGCGCTCATGCTTATGATGAGTTGTATTAACGTTTACGCTAATAATTCAAGTAAATCATTTGAGTATTCCGTTAAACCTGGTATGTCTGTATGGAAGAATTTTAAAACTCATGCTGAAATGGTTGAGGCATGTCAGATACCTAAAGATGTATTAAAGAAAATGTCTACAGAAGAATTAGCTAAAGCTGTAATGGACTATCCACTTTTTGTAGATATATTTCTTTTTAATACCCGTCAGCAAGGGTATGATGCTTTGTGTAAAAGATTCAACGGTTTACAAGAGCTACTTAAAAAAGACGATGCACAGACTAAACTTTTGGAAGTATATTCTAATTTGAGTGAAAGCTTAGGTTCTGAAAGAAGTATAGGTGCACAAAATGAAAGTCTTATGTTAAGGAAAGTATATCTTGAAGTGATACTAACTCAAGATGAATTTGTGAATAAAATGGAAAAAGAGGATATCGATAAAATAATAAGTTTATCAACTAAAGCCCCCTCTTTTTCTGCGTTAGGTACAACAACAGTCACAACTCCAAAAGGAACTTCCGTAGAGGTTATTGTGAGCGCTAAGAAGTCCAGTGATTATTTAACTGCAATAGATAATGCAGTTAAAAACCAATTTCCTTTAGCTACATTTGTAAGGAACTCTGATAATCGCTACAATTGTCATTCGTATGCTTGGTATAGCCAGTCAACATCGAATGTATATTGGATGAATGATCCAAGTGCTTATATGACAGATGGAAGTTATAGTTATGAAGGTATCTTGCCAAATGCAATTAATGAGAAAGTCTATTATGCAAGCGGTAATCATTCTGGGATCGTAAAAGGATATAGTTCTTCTCGCCCATATGATAAAGGATTAATTCAAATTCAATCAAAATGGGGTGAGGGACCTCTTTTGAATCATGCAGCTTCTTACTCTCCTTATGACGATACAGACCTTAAGTATTATAAGTAAAATAAATATTAGTAGTATATTATATAAAGTTATAGGACAAGAAGTCCTCAGGCTGCTGATAAACATAATATGACAGCAGCCTTTTAGCATGTTTTTAAAGTGCCTCTGTAGTCTGAAGCAGGAACAGTGACCTTTCTAAGATTTATTGGAAGTTCTCCTTAATTTTATGTCAAAATATTCATTATAGTAAAAAAAGGTTATATAGGGTATACTGGAATAACTTATCTACCTTGTATAAGTTTATAGTAACTTATTATTATTTATTATACAATTTGCTAATTAGATACTGCATTATATGCGTTAGCCATTCTTTTACTATTCACCTTGGTATCTAGTGAGTTTAAGTAGTCATTGTTATCTACCGCTGCTACCGAAATAACGTAGCTAAGTCAGCTATAAATGTGCGCGCTTAATTACAGACAGTTAAATGCATGCATAACCAAATATACCATAAAATTGAAATTATTCAATGAAAAAAATTCGACATTTTGAATAGCTATTTTTTATTAAGAGACAATGCATATGAACTGAGCTGCATATCCAATGATTTTTGATATGACCTACTGCATATGTAGAACCGGGTATATGGAGTTATGAGTTGTTTATGACTGGTATATCGTACAGAATTAGCACATAGCATCAAATACACATTTTAGTAAATATTGTTGGATTAAGGCGTAATATGTTATATAATTTATATTAAGTGACACATATAGAGAGCACTACATTGCTAATGTTATTCTTTAAATTGGAAGGATGCAGATCTGATGCGTTACAACATTTTATCAGTTGATGAGTTTGGGACAACGAGAATAGAGCTTTCAAATATGCTGAGAAATCTTGATGTAAGTATCATCAATGTAAAAGATGAAATAGAGATGATAAATACCCTCCATGAAAAAAAGACAATCTTTAATGCTGTCGCATGGACGATAAACTCTATAGATATGAAGGATTTTGAAGCTATAAAGAGGCTTAAAAGCAAGGAAGCATATAAAAGTATACCTGTAATTATTGTATCCAAGTTTACTGATAAAAAGTATATAATAAAAGCAATAGAATCTGGAGCGGTAGAGTATGTAGCCAAACCTTATGATGAGGAAACCGTCCTCAAAAAAATCTGTAAAATACTTGGAGTGCCTTTTGAAAAAACAAAGAGCAAAAAAATTGACGAAGATATAGTCACTTATAACTTTTCTGAGATGTTTAACAGGGAAATTAAAGCTGCGAGCAGGGGTGGGTATCCTTTGACGGTAACTATGGCATCAATCGTACCTTTGGCTGCCGGCTCTGCAGACCAGGAAAATGTTGATGGGATTATAAGCCTGGTAAATAGAGTAATAAAAACAAAACTGAGAGAAACTGACACATCCTTTCATTATGGAATAAACAATCTCATTCTGCTTTTGCCTTTTGCAGACAAGAGTGGTTCTGAGATTATTAAGAAAAAGCTTAAAGCAATATTTGCCTCTCACTCAATGATCAGGCAAAGAAATAATGGCTATGAGCTCGTAGTAGCCAGCGTGACGTTTCCGGATGACGGCAAGATAAAAGGAAAGCTTCTTGAGAGACTGGAAAGTAATTTCAGTACCGCCGCTAAAACTATAAATACGAATGAATCCGTAGATAAATAAAGAGGGCGTATGCCCTCTTTGCTTATCTACGGATGTTTTGAAAATTTGCCTATCAGTTTTCCAATAACTATAACTTCATCTTTGCTGAATTGTTCTTTTCTTAAAGCATTGTCATCAGCCTTGAGATACACCGTATTCTGCTGTTCGCCCGGACTATAGTACCTGAGAAGTGACTGGTTTTCATAGATAATAAGTACTATATCGCCATCAACCAGATCTGAAGTTTTTTTCATAATCAATGAATTACCAAGTTTTATCCCACTATTGTATAAGCTTTCATCACTGCAGGTGATAATAAAGCACTCATCGCTTGACAGCACCATATCAGGTGAAACAGGGTGATATTTGGCTATGTTGTAAATGCTGAAAAGATTGCCGGCAGTTCTTGAATTGACCTTTTTAAGTTCGGGAATGTACAATGGTTTCAAATACTGGGACTCATTTGAGACCAGTTGTATGGAGCGCGCCATGCCTACTTCTCTTTTAATTGCGCCCTTTTGTTCCAACCGGTTAAGTATACCCTGAACAGCTCCCGGCGTTTTTTCCCCAACCATTTCTCCGATTTCCCTTACAGAGGGGGGGATACCTTTAGTCTTAATAAAGGCTTCTATAGCCGAATAAACCTTCTTTTGCTTTGAGGTAAGTGTATTGAAATCGAATGACACCTTGACCACCCTTTATAGTATAATTGTTAAACATATTCAATATCTTAAGAGAAAAATCAAATCTATCTTTTGTATATCTAAAAGAAATCTTTTACTGTGTAAATATTGAAACTAAATGCATAAACAAGTGGAATTATTAAATTGGTGATTCATTATGGGCGCATGTCTTGATATTTTGCAATGAAATTGCTTTACATAATTATGTGTTATAGTGTATCAAAGATATAGATGTTTTTCAAATTAGATAATTACATAAATGTAAGTACGCCCCATGTAGAAATGAACAAATGTTCATAAAATCTGCCCACAGTATAAAATTGGTATTTGCACATATCCCTCCTACAGAATTAAAAAATGATTATTGGATAATATTATTGATAATGGGTTATAGTCCTACTTTATGTTTTGTGAACAATATACAATAACGGGCACAAAAGTAGTTTGTCTTATAAACCTGATAACACTTGCTATCTAAGGGTCAGTTAATACTTGTATTTAAAGAGTGAAATATGAGGAGGATATGTGTTCAAATTGCTAAAAGGCGGGGATTGTTATATTCCCGAATTTATCGGTAAAAAGGATATTTTAATTGCAGGAAAAACAATATGCAAAATTGAGGATAATATCCCTGTTGATAATTTATGGGACGTTGAGAAGTTTGACTGCACTGGTAAGATAGTATGTCCCGGATTTATTGACCAGCATTTGCATATTACCGGTGGAGGAGGGGAACAGGGGCCTTCCAGCAGAATTCCGGAGCTTATGCTTGGTGAGATAATAAAGGCTGGAGTATCTACTGTTGTGGGTGTACTTGGAGTAGATGATATCTCCAGAAACATAGCAGGGCTGCTTGCAAAGGCAAGGGCACTGGAAATAGAAGGGGTTACAACATATATATATACAGGAAGCTATGGTGTACCAACAGCAACATTAACTGGGAGGGTAATATCAGATATTTCCCTGATAGATAAGGTTATTGGTGTGGGTGAGATTGCAATAGCGGATTACAGGGCCTCCCACCGGAGTCTTGAAATGCTGAAGGGACTTGCTTATGAGGCAAAGGTAGGAGGGTTGCTTGGGGCAAAGGCAGGAGTAATGCATATGCATGTGGGAGATGGCAAGGAAGGTCTAAAAGAATTGTTTTTGCTGGTAGAAGAATCAGATTTCCCTATTGATATGTTTGTACCTACTCACCTTAATAGAAACAAGGCATTATTTGAGCAATCGATTAACTATGCTGAAGCAGGAGGTAATATTGATCTGACGGCAGGCGAGGCATCGGGACAAGGCTTAAGTGTACCTGAAGCACTTGAGATTCTGGTTCGTAAAGGTATAAATATGGATAAGGTCACTGTGTCATCAGACGGAAACGGTAGTATACCGGGAGATGGCACGAGTGGGTCTGGTGTAGGAAAAGTAGTTCAATTATTTAATGATATTAAGACAAGCATTACTGATAAAAAGATCGAGATTACCCAGGCTTTAAAAACAGTCACTTCCAATGTGGCAAAAGTCTTGAAACTGTATCCTCAGAAGGGGATACTCCAGGCCGGGAGTGATGCGGATATACTGGTGCTTGATAAAAGCAGCCTAAACATAGACTTGATGCTTGGAAATGGAGATTTGTGTGTTAAGGATGGAAAGGTAATAAAAAGAGGAAAGTATGAAAACAGAGGCTAATTTATGTGAATGGTAGGAGTTATGTATGGCAGATTTTATAGTATATGTATGGAACGGTATAAAGTATTTTACCTGTATATTGGGCAGTGTAATATCATTTAAGCTATCGTTCATATTTCTCTTATGTATAGCTTATTACGCCTACAAAGTATTTAGCAGTTTTTTTGGAAGAAGCACCAGGAACAGGGCAGACGGTGATTAGAAGCTGCTCAACTTTGTTGCAGTTATTCGTATATACGTTTTGGAAATTACTAATAATAAGACCGGGCATAGAAAAAGAATGAAACCATACTTCAAACTTGAACTTTGTGCAGTAAGACTGCAAGGAGGCTTTTATGGATGGAATGAACAATAATGGCAGCCGGGTGGCTGTAAGAAGGGGTACCGGGGTATTTATGACAATAGGCTGGATATCGGCTGTGTTATCCCTGTTTGCATACCCTTTTATTTTTGGCGTACTAGGTGTAATAATGGGCATAATGGCGACTAAAAAGGGAGGGAAAGCTGGACTTGCATTGATTGTCACAAGCATTATACTGATGGGGATTGGATTGATTTTCAGTGGAGTGATTATGAATTATACAAGGCATTTCCTTGGATTTTCATGATTATAGATAGTGTAGCATAAGCAAGGGGTATTTGTTCCTTGCTTTTTTTATTTCAAGCTTATATTGGAAGAATAATACATGCATACATGGAAAAAATAAACTGTATGTAATAGTGTCATATTGAAAAAATAAGTAAGAACGAAATCCAAGGTATGTTGGAGAAACTGTATTTTGAAGGATGAACTGGATGCATGGAATTATGGACAAGAAAAGACGACATGGAAAAATAGAGTTTTTGGAGGACAGCTATGGGTGATAAAGTAAGGGGCAACTTAATAATTATTGGCGGCGCTGAGGATAAATACGGTGAAAGCCAGATATTAAAGCAGGTTGTTGACATTGTTGGAGGTAATCTTGCTAATCTTATAGTACTAACCACAGCTACGGAAAAACCCGATGAGGTAGGAAATGAATACAGGAACGTATTCGGGAGGCTGGGAGTCAATCAGATTGGTGTATTGAACATAAATTCAAGGGAAGATGCAAATCTGGATGAAAATGTTGAGAAAATAAAGGAAGCTACAGGTATATTTTTTACAGGTGGAGACCAGTTAAGAATAACAAGTATATTAGGCGGAACAAAAGTAAATAAGGCCTTACATGATGTTTATACAGATGGAGTAGCTATAATAGGGACAAGTGCAGGGGCTTCAGTGATGAGCAGCAACATGATTGTGGATGGTAACAGTAATGATCCTGCAAGAAAATGCACCTTAAAGATGGCACCGGGCCTGGGTATGCTTGAGGAGGCGATAATAGACCAACATTTTGATCAAAGAGGAAGGATTGGAAGATTATTGTGCGGAGTGGCAGAAAACCCATATATGTTAGGGATTGGGATAGATGAAGATACAGCCATAAGAGTTTATCCGGATGCTCATTTTGAAGTTATCGGAACAAATGCTGTCACTGTGGTTGACGGGAAAACAATAAAGAGTTCAAATGTTTCGGAACTTAAGCCTGATGAGATATTAGCCATAACTAATGTTACACTGCATGTCCTTCCTGACGGATATGGTTTTGATATGAAGGACAGAGAAGTTTTAAGACTTAATAGGAGCTAATCAGAAAAGTTTCTTTGATTGGTTTTATGGAAACATGAATAATGATTTTTGAAAAAGAAGACTAAGTTTGTATCTTCATCAATTGGGAGGAAAGAATAGTGCGAATCCATAATATACAAAGCTTTAAAGGAAGAAATACCTTTAGCCACAAGCCTGTTATAAAAATGGTATTGGATATCGGAGAATTATATAAAAAGCCTACCAGGGAAATAGAAGGCCTCAATGAAAGCTTGCTAAATCTTTTTCCAGGTCTGTACAAGCATTTTTGCTCACTGGGATATGAAGGAGGGTTTGCTGAGAGACTTGAAGAAGGAACATATATTGGTCATGTAACCGAACATCTGATACTGGAACTGCAAAAAATAATGGGATACGAAGTAAGTTATGGGAAAACCAGGGTTATGGATGAACCTAATATATATTATATAGTTGTACAGTATGTAAACGAAAGATGTGGAATTGAGTGCTGCAGGGCTGCTGTCAAAATCATGTCAAGCCTGGTATCGCGGCAGGAAATAAATATACAAAATATACTTGAAGATTTACGGAAAATAGCAGTGGAAACTGAGCTTGGACCGAGTGCTCAAGCAATATATGCGGAAGCAAAAAAACGTGGTATACCGGTAATGCGAATGGGGAGTGAGAGTTTACTACAGCTTGGACATGGGAAATATCTAAGGAGAATAGAAGCATCGCTGAGTGACTTTCCTAGCTGCATATCCGTTGATACGGCAGGTAGCAAATATCTGACAAAGCAGATATTGGAAGACAATAAAATACCTGTTCCACAAGGAGATATGGCATATACTGAAGATTCTGCAGTAGCAATAGCTGAGGAGATCGGATATCCGGTCGTCTTAAAACCATATAACGCAAATCAGGGTAAGGGAGTTGCTCTGGATATCAGGGACAGCATGCAGGTAAGGACAGCATATAGGGAAGCCTTAAAACACAGTAAAATGGTCATAGTCGAAAAATATGTCAAGGGTAAGGACTACCGCGTACTTGTCGTAGGAAACAAAGTGGTTGCAGTATCTGAAAGAAGGCCTCCATTTATAGTAGGCGATGGAATACACACTATAGAACATCTTGTTGATAAGGAAAACACCAATCCACTCCGGGGAGATGACCATGAAAAGCCATTAACAAAGATAAAGCTTGATAGTGTAGCTATGCAAGTGCTAAAACGCTATGGACTGTCCCACGACAGTATTCCTGAAGCAGGACAGATCGTAAGGCTTCGTGATAACGGCAACTTAAGCACCGGCGGAACTGCAAGAGACTGTACAGATGACATACACCCACTTAACCGGGAAATCGCAATAAGAGCAGTAAAGGCCATCGGACTGGATATAGCCGGGGTAGATATTACAACAGAGGATATTTCCAAACCCATAAGTGAGAATAACGGTTGCATAATCGAGCTAAATGCAGCACCTGGATTGAGAATGCATCTGTATCCATCGGAGGGAAAGCCCAGAAATGTGGCAGCAGATATTATAGAAATGATGTTTCCTGAGGGACAGCCATACAGCTTGCCTATTATATCTGTAACGGGGACAAATGGGAAAACTACTACGACAAGACTTATCGGACATACCTTGGGGCTGATGGGTAAGACAGTTGGTATGACTTCCACAAGCGGCATTTTTATTGACGGTAAATGCATTTTGAAAGGGGATAATACGGGGCCTGTAAGCACAAAGTTTGTCTTGACCAATAGGGATGTTGAAGCTGCTGTGTTTGAAACAGCCAGGGGAGGCATACTGAAAAGGGGCCTTGGATACGATTTGGCAGATGCAGGAGTGGTTACAAACATTGGGGATGATCATCTGGGGCTGGATGGTATAAATACCCTGGAGGAACTTGCTTTCGTAAAAGCATTGGTGGTGGAGTCAATAAAACCCGATGGATATGCGGTATTAAACGCAGAGGATGAGATGACGGTATATCTTTTGAAGAGAGTATCATGTAACGTCATGCTGTTCTCCAAAACTCCCGATAATCCACTTGTTAAAGCACACTTAAGCAAAAGTGGACGAGCTGCATTCCTTGAAGGGAATGATATATGTATATACGACGGCAGCGTAAAAAAGATTCTGATGAATGCTAAAGAGATACCTATCACTTTTGGAGGGGTATTGGAGTGTAATATAGAGAATGTGCTTGCGTCAGTTGCAGCTTTGTACTGTATTGGTGTTCCGCTTGAGGTGATTGCCCAGGGGATGGCATCATTTGAAACTAACCCGGGAAGATTCAGTATGTTTAATTTAGGCGATTTCAAAGTTATGCTCGATTATGGGCATAATCCCGGCGGGTACGCGCAAGTCACAAGGTTTTTAAAAAAAATGGAAGCTAACAGGCTTGTTGGTGTTATTGGCGTACCCGGAGACAGAATTGACAGGAATGTGAAGGAAATAGGCGAACTGTGCGGGAAAGTATTTGATAAAATATATATAAAAGAGGACAGGGATCTGAGAGGCAGAAAGCCTGGGGAAATAGCGGGATTGCTCTATGAATCGGTTATAAAAAGCGGGCTTAAGAAGGAGAACATAATAATAATACCATCGGAGGAAAAAGCTCTGGAAACTGCTATTCTTGATGCGCAGCCCGGCGATCTGATCACTATGCTGTACGAAGAGTATGAGCCTGCCTATGGGGTAGTAACCAGGTTTATAAAAGAACTGGAGAACAGTGATATAAAGCCGGATATATTGATTGAGGAAACGGGAACAGTTAGGGAACTGACAGTTGATAGTTGAGTATATATATCACCTGTAGCAAGAGATTAATTTTATTTTAGTGAGCCATATATGATTAACTATATATGGCTTTTTAGCTGCTGTTAAGGTAACATTATTTATGTTATAGTAAATTAATACCTTCAAAAAAGCTTAAGAGCTTATTAGATATATAGAAAGAGGTTGATCTTGTGATAGATAAAGATAGGGTAAAAGCTGCTGTACGCGAAATACTTATAGCAATAGGGGATGACCCCGACAGGGAAGGACTTCTGGAAACACCTGACAGAGTTGCAAGAATGTACGAAGAAATATTTGCTGGATTGCATAAAGATCCCAGAGATGAAGTAAAGATATTTCAGGAAGAAAACCATGAAGAGATGGTATTGGTAAAGGATATACCTTTGTATTCTGTTTGTGAACATCATCTATTACCTTTTGTAGGTGTAGCCCATGTAGTTTACCTGCCCAAAAGGGGTAAAGTCATGGGATTAAGCAAGCTTGCCAGGATAGTGGACACCATATCAAAGAAGCCTCAGCTTCAGGAGCGATTAAGCAGCCAGATAGCTGATGTTGTCATGGAGACAATGGAGCCTTTGGGAGTAGCTGTTGTTGTAGAAGCAGAACATCTTTGCATGACAATGCGGGGGATTAAAAAACCCGGATCAAAAACTGTAACTTCAGCACTTAGAGGTATTATTAAAACTGATGCAAGGACAAGAGCGGAAGTAATGTCTTTGATCAACGGGAGGTAAATACTGTATTACTCAGAGGGCTTTCAGATATAGTTAATGAATACATAATTCCAGATGAGTTTGATTTTATAAAAGTTTCTCTTAACCCTGAGCATCCTATTTATCTGTTCATCATTGTTGATCTTATATGTAACAAAGTTTTTACATCCCTTAGATCTACTGAAAGTACAGTTTTCTCTACAAATATTGAATACGGGATACTTTTTGCCGAGTGCCTCATAAGATTCTTTGCTTGAAGTCAGAATTACCTCATTTTCTCCTAGAATGATCTCAATATGTTTCAAATCCTCGTTATCCTCATTTGTATTAAGCAAATCTTCACATGCCAGTTCTGCTCTTCTTTTACCTATTTCGCTGCTATATTTTCTGGTAACTTTTTTGAACCCCATATTCTGCAACTCCTCCGTTAAGCATCCTTTATTACAGTATTTTAGAATAAATCCATCTAAAAATAAAGCTTTTTATATTGATGA
Source organism: Clostridia bacterium (assembly GCA_026414765.1). NCBI lineage: Bacteria > Bacillati > Bacillota > Clostridia > Clostridia bacterium. The sequence goes on from JAOAIJ010000028.1 coordinate 56,288, forward strand.
GTCCAATTACATTTTTACAGATCTGTAATCAAAAATTAAGCTTCTGTTTACAAATTCTACATATTTTTTTTAGAATAAGCTGATAAAATATAGTTATCATAATTTACTGAAAGAGGGTGTGTAGTTTGTTGGATGCAAAAAAATGTATGGAAATATACGAGTTCTGCCAGAAACAGTATAAAAAGCTTGAAAAGAAGGACGGGCATTATAGCCCCAAACATGATAAGGCTGTGATGGAAATGGCAGGCCGGGAATTCAAAATGAGTGAAACTGTAATTAACAAGGCTTTCGACCTGGCTGCACAAACCTTAAAAAAAGGTAATGTACCCATCGAAAGCAAGGAAAGGATTATTCGTAACAAATTGAATACAGGCATGATATAAGAAAAATAAAAGCCCCTGGATTCCGGTCCGGGGGCTTGAATATTTAAAAACTGAAAACTAACTTTCCGATCACGTTTTCAAGAGGAATACTCCCTATCACTCTGCTGTCCATGCTGTTATTCCTGTTGTCACCCATCACAAATACATGCTTTTCCGGTATAAAGACCTTTTGGTATGCACTTGTTTCCATAGGCTCCTTAATGTAAGTTTCATTCAGCTCAATATTATTCCTGTAGACTTTTCCATCCCTAAACTCCAAAACATCGCCTGGTTTGCCTATTACTCTTTTGATCCAGTATATGTGATTTTCCTGTTTGAAGATTTTCCTGGAAATAATATTGGATTTAAGTGAATCAATCAGGTCATCTTTAAGGGTATGTTTGTGTTCTACTCTGCTGTCTATGACTACAATATCATTGTAGGAGGGTACTTCTTTCAATGTGTGCTGAACTTTTGACATTATGCCTATATTTCCGCTTTCAAGAGTGGGTTCCATGGAACTTCCGATAACTTCGTGAGGCTGGAAGATAAATAGATTGATTATTACTGCAATTGCAACTGCGATTATTAATGTACAAATCCACCCGAGAATTTCCCTGAGTATGCGCATAAATACTCTTCTCCTCCTCATTGATTTTGGTCTTAGCACAATTATGTTTATAACACTACGAGTTGTTTTTTGAACAGTTTTTTAAAAACCTGCGAATTCTCATTTGCCAGGTTTATTTCAAGTTCAGCATCTCCTTCACATAGTGTTTTCAGTCTTATGATATCACCACTGGCTTGACAGTCAATTGCTTTTACAACTCCTGTTTCGCTCCGGTCGAGACACTCTGCAAGCCTCAGGATGGCAGACAGCTTAAGGATCAACTTTGTATCTCCCGGGAGAAGAATTTTCTCATAGCTCTTATATATATTTTTCTTTAGTTTATCCTTTCCGTGGGAAGCGGCTATGGTAGCAATAAGCACAGTTTCTCTATGTGTAAGACCGTTTAGCCTCGAGTTCAGAATAAGGTAATAAGAGTGCTGACAGTGGTCATAGTAACTGATGGAAATACCTGTGTCGTGCAGCAGTGCTGCTGCTTTTAGCATCTTCCGTTCAGCGGCACCCAGCCCATGCAGAGGTTTCAGGCGGTCATACAATTCTAATGACAGATAACAGACATGATCGGCATGAGCCCTCTGTACATTGAATATATCCATATAATTGTTTAGGCTGAAATCCAGTACGCTATCAAAAGTCCTGTTCCTGTAGGCGGTGAGGATATGCTCATACATAATCCCTTCACGTAATCCGCTTCCGCTTACAAGAAGTTCCTTTATACCTGCAAGTCTTATAATGGATTTCAAAATAGCAAGTCCACCTACTATTATATCAGCCCTGTCTGAAGACATACCGTCAATACTCTTTCTTGCTTCCAAATTCAATGATTTCAACTGGTCAAATATTTCGTTGAAATCCCCTATATCAATTGAATAGTTATGAGCGATGTCAAGAGGGTAACCGCAGCGCCTCCTGTGTATTTTGGACATGTTTCTGATTGTACCGCCCAGGCCTATGAGAATATGATCATCACCTTCTGTCAGCCAATCATACCCGCCTAATATGGATTCCAGTCTTTCCTCCAGTAGTTTCAGGCTTTCCGGCCGTATAAGATCTTTTTCGAGATAAGTCTCTGTAGCAACTACAGCACCTATAGGAATGCTTGTGTAGTTTTTAAGGGTGCCCCGGTTGAATTTTATTATTTCTGTACTGCCTCCGCCAATATCTACGATTATTCCGCTATCCACATCAATAGAGCTCACTACAGCTTTATATACGTATAGGGCCTCTTCCTCCCCTGAAAGGACTCGGAAGCTCAGGCCGGTAGCGTTATACAGCTGTTTTATGAACTGTTCCCTGTTTTCCGCCTTTCTCATTGCTGCAGTGGCCACTGCAATTATGGACTTAAGAGGGATATTGTGCGAAAGGCAGAGTTTTCTGAATAATTTTATTGTTTTTAAAGCCCGGCGCATGGCAAAATCATTCAAGTATTTTCCATCAATCATGTTTTCACTGAGACGGATAGTATCACTGATATCATCTATGAGTTTGAAGGCTCCGTTTTGGGTTACCTCAAATATTACAAGCCTTACAGAATTTGATCCAAGATCTATAATCCCAATTTTCTTATTCAAACTGATCCCACACTTTAAGTTTATTTTGAGGAAAAAATATTTATTGAGTATTATTTTAATTTTAATACTTTGAACAATACTTAAGCAACAAAAATAATTATAGCTTTAGAGTTACTTAACTATATATTATAATAAAAAATGGAAGATAATATTTACATATAGATTTGCAAAGATGTGGAGGATAAAATGAACTTTAAATTTTTTGTTCCGACAAAGGTTTTCCAGGGGGAAAATTGTGTAAGTGAGAACAAATCGGTTTTTGAAGAATATGGGAACAGGGCTCTGGTCGTAACCGGGAAAACGTCGGCAGTGAGCAGTGGGGCTCTGAATGACGTTATTAAAGTGCTGGATGAAGCAGGCATAGAGCATAAGATATATGACGGAGTTCAAAACAACCCCACACTTGAAAACGTAAAAGAGGGGGGAGAAGCTGCTTATGAATTCGGTGCGGATTTTGTTGTAGGGATAGGAGGAGGGTCCCCGCTGGATGCAGCTAAAGCCATTGCAGTATTGGCTGTCAATGATATAAAACCCCTTGAATTATTCAAAAGTACATTTAAGAAAAAACCTATTCCCATTATAGCAATACCGACTACTGCAGGGACAGGTAGTGAGGTAACGCCTTATTCAATTCTTACCAGAAAAGATATGCAGACAAAAATGAGTTTTGGAAACGAAGAACTGTTTCCAAAGGTAGCTTTCCTGGATGCCAGGTATACTGAAAGCCTTCCGGGTAATGTTGCAGTAAATACAGCTATTGATGCATTGTCACACGCAGTAGAGGGGTATTTAAGCAAAAGGAGCATGCATATCAGCGATGTGCTGGCATTAGCCTCCATAGAAGTATTCGGTGATTGTCTGACAAGTATAAAAGAGAACCGTCTGGATTTCGATACAAGGGAAAAACTTCTCTATGCATCTATGCTGGCGGGAATGGTAATCGCCCATACCGGTACTACAATAGTTCACGGGATGGGTTACTCACTTACATATTTCAGGGATATTCCCCATGGGGAAGCCAATGGTATGCTTATGGCAGAATATTTAAGATATAATTACGGAATTATGCAAGAAAAAATTGAAAATATACTGAAGCTGCTAAGGATAAAAGATATTGATGAGTTTGAGGCTGTAATCAGGGCATTGATCAACAGAAAGATCAATGTAAGTGAAGAAGAACTTGAACTTTATGCATCACTTGCAATGAAGCAAAGAAGCACCTCCTACAATGCCAGAGAGGTTTTGCAGGAAGACTTGGTAAGCATAATGAGAAAGAGTCTGAGATAGGAGGAGTAGCATATAGTCAGCATAGCAGTGGTTTCTGATACCCATATTCCGCGAAGAGGCAAGACACTGCCCAGGGTTCTGCTGGAAGGCATAAAGGGGGCAGACCTTATAATACATGCAGGAGATATAAATAAAGATTATGTTATATATGAGCTGGAGGATATAGCCAAGGTGGAGTATGTCATGGGAAATACCGACAGTGAAGAGGACTGGGTCAAAATTGACAGGAAAAAGGTTATAGAGGTAGATGATTGCAAAATAGGTGTGATACATGGGTACGGAGATAAGGGCACTACTCTCGGAAGAGTCCGGAAAGCCTTTGAAGGGGAGGATCTGGACTGTATAGTTTTTGGGCACAGTCACATACCTATGAATGAGGTTATTGAAGGAGTCCTGTATTTCAATCCAGGATCACCTACTGACAAAAGGCGGCAGAAGTTTTTTTCCTATGGTATGCTGTCGGTAAGCAGGGGCAGCGTAAGCGGTAAAATAATATATTTCTGACTTGCATATGTTCTATCCATTAAATTTACTTTTATTAATTGGAGGTGACTTTATGATTAATGCCAGGGTTTTATATATTAGTGATTTGGATATGGCTAAGGAGGAGATAAGAAAAATAGGAGTAGACGCAGCCTCCATACCATGGCTTTCATCAAAAGCTGTCCATATCACAATCAAACTGGAGAACATCAGTCCTTTTGCTGCAAATATCATAAAGCAGGAAATGCTTGGCAAGGGTGGAGATGCGGCAGTAAATAAAGGTGTAGTAAGCTGTAAGGTAGAGAAATCAGACATACTCATAATGGGTACGTACAGCCAGTATAACAAACTGATATATAAGCTGGGAATGCAGCCGGGAGTGCTTAAAGAAATTGCCCAGGAGATACAGAGGCTTTTGAAATCAGTAGATAAAGGCAAACCTGAGTTTTTTGAGTGTGGAAAATATAAACTTCCGATAGGTGAGAAGACATATGTAATGGGAATTTTGAACATAACTCCCGATTCCTTTTCTGATGGTGGAAAATACAATAATTTGGAGATAGCCGTAAGAAGAGCCAGAGAAATGGTGGAAGAAGGGGCTGACATAATAGATGTGGGAGGAGAATCGACAAGACCCGGCTATGAGCCTGTTGATGCATTTGAGGAGATTAACCGTGTAGTACCGGTAGTTGAGAGACTGATCAGGGAAATCAAGGTTCCCGTATCTGTAGATACATCCAAGGCTTTGGTAGCGGAAAAAGCATTGCAGGCAGGAGCTCATATTATTAATGATGTATGGGGGCTGCAAAAAGATCCGGATATTGCAGAAGTTGTCTCCAAGTACGGGGCAGGAGTAGTAATGATGCATAACAAGGATAACAGGGAATACTCAGATCTCATGGGTGATATAGTAAAGTTTCTCAGACGGAGTATAGAAATAGCGGAGAAAGCGGGTATTGCGCGTGAAAGCATGGCGGTAGATCCGGGTATAGGGTTCGGAAAAACTCTGGAACATAACCTGGAAGTAATGAGAAGACTGAAAGAACTAAACTCTTTAGAGCTTCCCGTACTCCTTGGAACTTCAAGAAAATCAATGATAGGCAATATCCTGGATTTGCCTGTAAATGAAAGGCTTGAGGGGACAGCTGCTACAATAACAGTAGGAATATCAAACGGAGTAGACATAATACGGGTGCATGATGTCAAGGAAATGACCCGTGTAGCACGTATGACTGATGCTATGGTAAGAGCATAGGCGGTTGAGAGCTGGCTGAGTATAATTTGCGGTTGTAAAGAACAGTACATTAACAGGTTTGTTATAAAAGGATAGGTGAACCAGTGGATAGAATAACTTTGAAGAATATGAAATTTTACTCATACCACGGTGTGCTTCCCGAGGAGCAGACAAATGGACAGTATTTTTATATAGATGTGGAAATGATTTGCGATCTGAGGGAAGCCGGCAGGGAAGATGATCTGGAAAAGACTGTGGATTATTCGGTCGTCTATAATATTATAAAAAATATAACTCAAAAAAATAAATTTCGACTTATAGAGTGTCTGGCCGACAGGATTTCCCGGGAAATAGCGACAGAATTTAAGATGATAAGCGAGATCGTAGTCCGGGTAAGAAAGCCTGAAGCTCCGATTGACGGGGAGCTGGATTGGGCAGAAGTCGAATTGAGAAGAGGCAGAAATGATTTATAAAGCTTATCTCGGCCTTGGAGCGAATGTAGGAGACAGGGAGAAAAACATTATTAATGCGGTACATTACATATCAGAACTTGAAAACACCCGCATAGTTAGCGTATCACAGATTTATGAGACAGAGCCTGTAGGGTATGCAGATCAGAACTTGTTTTTGAATATGGTTATAAAAATTCAAACTGGATTTGCGCCGTCAGACTTGCTAGAGAAAATTCAGTGTATAGAAAAAAAGTTGAAAAGGACAAGGGAAATACTTTGGGGGCCAAGGACTATCGATATAGACATTCTGATTTATGAAGGACTGCAAATAAACACTCCTCAATTGGTGGTACCACATCCCAGGATGCTGCAGAGAGCCTTTGTGCTTGTACCGCTCAGAGATGTGTATCAGAAGGAAAGCATCGGCTGTGAAGAAATTGATATATTGCTGAGTAAATGCAGTGACAGGGACGGAGTTAAACTATTTAAGGCATATCCTTTTGAAATATAAATTCGACACTGTTTACCTATTTGTATGGAAGATAAATCAATAAAACTGAAGTGAAATAACATAATAAGTGGACATATATTAAATTATGTGACATGCCAGGTAAATATAGTTGCATTATTAACAATAATCTATCTGCATTGGGTGCATTTTTAGTATGGCCCAGGTTATTCCGATGCCTGTGTTGAAGGAAAAATATGCGCCCATCGGTAATTAGATGTTTTTAATATGCAGTTTTGTTGTGATATAATATATTAGATTACTTTCAGATTCAATTGAACTGTTTCATGTATACGGGTTTTTGCAGGAATATGATACTCGTGTTGCATGAAGACGGTAATACTGGAGTTTGTTTTATAGGAGGAATCCGATGATAGAGGTCTACTATTACATACCTGTGGAAGAAGCCGGAAACGCTGTAGAATGTGGCTTGAAGCTTTCTAAATGGTTTGACAAGGAGGTTGTTGTAAATGGGGAGATCAAAAAATGCATCTCTGCCTTGCTTAACCCCAGAGATGATCTGGAGAAATTCAGGTCTGCCGGACTAAAGTGTATTAAGCTTGAACTGTCGCCAAGCTATTGTTTTGTTGCGGATAATTCACTGTATGAAATTGGTACGAACTCAGCAGATATTATGAAAGTATATGAAAAATCTGTAATTCCTGCTGAAAATTATGTATTTGGTACTTACAGGATGCCGGAATGCCTGGTGACTTGTACAGTGATACCGGGACAGATTAGTGCGTTGGACAGGCATTTGGATTCTCCGATTTTATATAATAACTCTGAAGAACTTTATGTTAATAATATTATTGAAGGCTATAAGGAAGAAAATATTGATTTTAATGACACGATGCTATACTGTTTTTACAGCAAACTGTCTGAAGAGGGAGTGTTTACCAGAGTAGAGGACAAGGAAAAAGGACTGGCAGCTTTTACGGATGTGAAAGCAGGAAAGGTGTATACGATAAAAATACCTGATTTGAGAGCTTATTGATTATAACGAAGGGGCATACAGATGAATCATGATATAAACAAGCTGATACTCCACGAGCTGAAAAGGAATACACCCGGCTATGTTTCAGGAGAAGCACTGAGTGAAACCATCGGAGTATCCAGGACTGCCATATGGAAGCATATCAAGGAGCTAAAGGATACAGGGTATGGAATAGAATCTTCCTCCAGGAAGGGGTACAGCCTTATTGAGTATCCGGATGTCCTGAATGCTTACGAAATTGCGTACGGTATGGAAACAAAGCTGCTAGGTAAGGAAACAGTATATTTTGATGTTATTGACTCTACTAATACTTATGCAAAGAGGCTGGCAGGGGAAGGATGTACTGACGGAACTTTAGTTGTAGCGGATATTCAGACAGCCGGAAGAGGCAGGCTCGGAAGGGAATGGGATTCTGCCGGAGGGAAAGGTATATGGATGTCTGTAGTATTCAGACCCTCGATACTGCCTGAGGATGTACAGATTATTACACTTGCAGCATCGGTAGCTGTTGTTGAAGCCTTACGTGCTGTTTGCGGGCTGAAGGCCGGGATTAAGTGGCCTAACGATATACTGATAGATGGGAAAAAGGTCTGTGGAATACTTACTGAAATAAATGCCGAGATGGAACGGGTAAATTATGTAGTACTGGGCATAGGTATTAATGTTAACCATGAAGTTGAAGATTTTGGAGATAATCTCCGTGGATTGGCAACTTCTTTGAAGGTTAATTCCGGTCAAAAAGATTGTAGAGTTTTTAAGAGGAGTGAAATTATTAAGAAGGTATTGGTTGAGCTTGAAAGAATATACTTCGGGATTAACAGTATACATACTTATAATAAGGCATTAGCAGACATTATAAGGTTATGGAAAAAGTATTCCATAACTCTCGGGAAAAGAGTAAGGGTTACATTCAGAGGTAGTGAATTCACCGGTACTGCCATAGATATTACGGATGACGGCAAGCTGGTCATTGATTGTGATGACGGTATGAGGCGCGAGGTTATCTCCGGGGAGGTTTCAGTCAGAGGCTTGCTGGGGTACGCATAGGGATCAGAGAAATGATAAGATAAGAACAGAGGAGAATTGCAAGATGATAGTTGACTTTCATGTTCATTGTTTTCCTGATAATGTGGCTGATAAGGCTATACCTGTACTGGCAGAACGTGCAGGTATTCCTGCAAGACTTACGGGTAAGCTTGAAGATATAAAAAAATCCATGGAACGGAGCAAAATAGATTGTTCAGTAGTACTCTCCATCGCTACAAATCCGGAGCAGACGGAAAAGATAAATACCTGGGCTTCAAATGTAAATGGTGGGGGAATTGTGAGCTTTGGGAGTATACATCCTGACTACAAAGAGTGGAAGTATGAATTAAGAAGAATTTCGGAACTGGGACTCAAGGGAATCAAGTTTCACCCTGATTACCAATCGTTTTATGTTGATGAGGACAGGATGTTTTGCATATACGAGTATGCTCTCGGACTTGGCTTAGTTCTGGTCTTTCATGCAGGAATCGATATTGGACTTCCTTTACCATGTCACTGTACGCCGGACAGGCTTTTGAGAGTTGTAGATGCTTTTCCGGAAGGGAAAATCGTAGCAGCCCATATGGGCGGATACTCCTGCTGGGACGATGTTGAAAGATACCTTGTCGGGGAAAATCTGTATCTGGACACTTCCTATAGTATAGGGCAGACTGATGATGAACAAATAAAACGCATCATAAGAAATCATAATCAGGAAAGAATACTTTTTGCAACTGATTCGCCATGGTGCGATCAGAACGAGGAAATAGGAAAGATTAAAGAACTGAAGCTGGGTGAAGAGCTGGAAAACATGATCCTGGGGGGGAATGCCAAAGCACTGTTGGGAATATAACCGGTTATAAGTGTATAGAAGTATTGACAGGACTTGGCTTCCAGGAAAATAAGATTGACAAATTGCTTTTTTAAGAGCAAAATTAATACTGGTGACTTTCCGTAGAGAAAACTATGAATATTTCGATAAATAGGATTAAAGTAACAGAACATATATATTCCAGGTAATAGAGGGGGAAGTTCAATGCAAAAGGGACATGAGTTCCAAAAGAGAAACAACCATAATGGCAATCCGAATTATGGGCAAAAGAACAATCAATACCAAAACAGGGAAAACAATTCTTCAAGAGAAAACTCCTCAGGGAGAGAAAATACACAAACAAGAGATAACGCTCCTGCCAGGGAAGGCGGCTACAACAGGGAGGGGGGGCAATCCAGAGGATACCAGCGGGAAGGCTCATCCAGACAGAATCACTCATATCAGAATTCTGCGCCCAGATATAATAACAGGGTAAAGGCCATGGAAACAATTGACGACATAAAAGCAGATATAGCAAGGATAGAAAAGGAAATCGAACTCGAGATAAAGGAAATAAAAAGTATGAGGTTGGGGCTGTAAAGCAGATGGAGGGATATATCCTCTTTAAAGGCTGTACGGGTGACACTTGGAGGATATAAGTCTGAAAGAAACTGAAGATTTTAAAAGACTTGCCCTTATGTCTGTTTTTCAGACGATAAAAATAAGCGGCATGGGCAACTAAATGATTTTTATCCCATAACTGTTTTCATAGAAACCCTTGATCTTCTATGGGATAATTCATTTAGCCGTAGCAGAAATGGAGACAAAAATGATTTTAGTTATGGATGTGGGTAATACAAATATAGTTTTGGGGGTCTATGAAGGGAAAAAGCTCCTGTATCACTGGAGGCTGGGTACGGATAAGGAGAAAACTTCAGACGAGTTCGGTATGTTCATTGTAAGCCTTTTTAACAATGAGAGGCTTGATGTGCGTGGTGTAGAGGCTGTCATAATTGCATCAGTAGTTCCCCCCATTATGTATTCACTTGAGCACGCTATAAAAAAGTATTTCAACCTTGATCCGATAGTTGTAGGTCCAGGTTTGAAAACGGGGATCAATATAAAGTATGAGAACCCCAAAGAAGTAGGGGCTGACAGAATAGTGAACGCTGTGGCAGCTCTCGAATTGTATGGTGGGCCAGCGATTGTGGTGGACTTTGGAACCGCAACAAAGTTTGAAGCAATATCAGCAAGAGGAGAGTATCTCGGCGGGGTTATTTGCCCTGGCGTAAAGATAGCAGCGGAAGCACTGTTCCAAAAGGCTTCAAAGCTGCCGAAAATCGAACTTTCGAAACCAGAGAGTGTTATTGGAAAGAATACTATAGCAAACCTTAAGTCAGGTATTATTTTTGGACATGTAGGACAAGTGGATTATATAGTAGACAGAATGAAGAAGGAAATGAAGGAAGAGAATATAAAGGTTATAGCAACTGGGGGCCTGGCAAGGCTTATAGCAACGGAATCATCTACCATTAGTGAAATCAATGGGTTCCTGACTCTTGAGGGATTAAGGATAATATATGAGAAAAACAGATAGTACAAGTAATTTGGGGTACATAGACATATACTATAATAGTGCTCCGATTTTTGATTATTCTACAAAAATTTTAGCTTGAATTCCAGAATCCATATGTTATAATATAGATTGTATTTTTTTTAACAAACTTAATACATAGTATACAAATTCAAATACTTGTGAGAAGGCACTCAAAATACAGTAGCGCTCACAGAAATATAGGAGGTCAATATTTATGGGTATTCAAGAAGAAGCACTTAAAGCACATGCTGAGTGGAAGGGTAAAATCGAAGTTATAAGCACAGTTCCGGTAGCTAATAAGTATGATTTGTCAATTGCGTATTCTCCAGGAGTTGCAGAGCCATGTCTCGAAATTCAGAAGGATGTAAACTTATCATATACTTATACAAGAAGATGGAACCTCGTTGCTGTTGTTACTGACGGAACAGCGGTTTTAGGTCTTGGCGATATAGGACCTGAAGCAGGTATGCCTGTTATGGAAGGGAAATGCGTTCTTTTCAAGACCTTCGGTAATGTAGATGCATTCCCTCTCTGCATAAGATCAAAGGATGTAGATGAAATTGTAAAAACTGTTAAGCTTCTTGCTGGAAGCTTTGGTGGAGTAAACCTGGAAGATATTTCAGCTCCAAGGTGTTTCGAAATTGAAAAGAGACTGAAAGAGGAATGTGATATTCCTATTTTCCATGATGACCAGCACGGTACAGCAATAGTAACAGTCGCAGGTATGCTCAATGCACTCAAGATCGTTAAGAAGGATATCAGTGAAGTTGAGATCGTAGTAAATGGCGCTGGTGCATCAGCAATAGCTGTTACAAAATTGCTTATGGCAATGGGTTTGAAGAAAGTTATTCTTTGTGATACTAAGGGCGCTATCTATGAAGGAAGAGACAATCTTAACCCTGTGAAGGAAGAAATGGCTAAAATATCAAATCTTCAGAAGAAAAAAGGTTCACTGAAGGATGTAATTGCCGGAGCTGACGTATTTATCGGTTTATCAGCAGCAAAGATGGTTACAAAAGAAATGGTTCAGTCAATGGCAAAAGATCCGATAATATTTGCTATGGCTAATCCTACACCTGAGATTATGCCTGAGGAAGCACTTGAAGCCGGAGCTGCTGTTGTTGGAACTGGACGTTCGGACTTCCCGAATCAGGTTAACAATGTACTTGCATTCCCAGGTATATTCAGAGGAGCTCTTGACGTAAGAGCAAGCGATATCAATGATGAAATGAAGATAGCTGCAGCGAAAGCTATAGCATCTCTTGTAAGTGAAGCAGAATTAAAGCCTGATTACGTAATTCCTGCTCCTTTTGATCCTAGAGTAGGTAAGGCAGTTGCAGAAGCAGTTGCTAAGGCAGCAAGAGATACAGGTGTTGCAAGAATATAGTATACAAAAAATAGACGGACAGATATCAAATACACCCTATATATCTAGATATATAGGGTGTATTTTTTCTAAAATATCTTCAGGAAACTTTCCGTATCGGTAAAATCCTCAAAAACATAACTTGGTTCATATGCTTGAAGTTCCTGAACAGAATACATACCTGTGGCTACCGCTATACTTTTTATGTCCAGCTTCTTCCCGCACTCAATATCTTTAGGTGTATCACCTATGACATAAATGTTTTCCGGAATGTATTCCATGTCAAAATAATCCTGGGCGTTATGGATTGCTTCCTGAATTATTTGCCAACGTTCCAGCCTACTGCCGCCAAATCCTCCTGTTGGGAAAAATCTGTTCATCTTTTCCTTTTCAAGCTTTATTCTTGCACCTTTTTCAATATTGCCTGTCCCCAGTATACTGAAAAAATTTTTCTCATTTAGGAGTAATTCCAGAAGTCTTATTATGCCTGGCGCAGCAATTGTCCCTGGCAACCTAGCTACCTCATATTCAAGATGCCTGCAGTAGGTTGAAAAGAAAATATTCTGGTCTGAGTCTGAAATGCCATGTAATTTGAACGCATCACCGACTATAGCAGCATCAAGCCTCCCAGCCATTTCAATACCTTTAAATCCGCTGTCTATCCCATAAAGCTCAAAAAAAGCTTTGTCCATAGCTATCCGGCCAATACCGCGTCCCTGGATAAGAGTGCCGTCTATATCCCATATCAATAACTTTGTATTTTTATACATTTATATACTCCTTACCCGTAATGTGAAATCAATCTTCTACCGATAATTATATATGAAGGTGAAGCATATTTCCATCATAGATATGTTTTCAACTAAGCTCAGTTGACTAAAAAACTACGAATAAAAATTCATTTTAAAAGAGGAATTTGTCTAAATTTATAGAATAATATTTATGTTGTATAGTTTTTATATCCAAGCAACCAAAATTATGTAATAATATACAAAGTATTACTTTACGAAGGAGAAGTCATATGAATATGAAAATCAGGGCTAAGTTCTTATGTGTATTTATTGGTATTCTTTTAGTTTTTGGAGCTGCGGTTTACTTCATAACGGATATGAAAGTGATTTCTACAACAAAGAAAAGTATGTTTGATAAGCTTGAGTCGGATTTGAATCTCGGATACAGCCTTTTAAACGAGAAATACAAAGGAGACTGGAGTGCTAAGGATGGCCAGCTGTATAAGGGTGGAAAACTCCTAAATGATGATTTCTCAATTGTAGACGAAGTGAAAAAACAGTCAGGAGCTTATGCTACACTGTTTTGTGGAGATACAAGGATTTCTACCAGTGTACCGGGGAATAATAAAGGCAGGGCAACCGGAACAAAAGCAGTGGAAAAAGTTATAGACACCGTATTGAAAAAGGGTCAACCTTATACGGGAGAGGCTAAAGTCGACGGGAAGGACTGTATTGTTCAATACATACCCTTAAGAGATTCTACCGAAAAGGTAATCGGTATGTGGTTTGTGGGTGTCGATAAAAGCTATGTAGATAAGCAGATTAACGATATACTTGTTGCTATAGGATTAACAAATATTATTGCAGTGATTTTAGGTGTTATTATATTGATGCTGTTTACAGGAATAATTATTAAGAATGTCAAAAAAATTGTAACAGTATTAGATGAAGTATCTCAGGGTGATCTAACTGTAAAAGCTGATGTGAAATCCAAAGATGAGATTGGAGAAATTGCATCAAATATAAACAAAATGATTGACGGAATGAGGTCTTTGATAGGAAAAACGAAAAATACAAGCATAACTGTAAATAACTCTTCACGCGAAATGAAAGAGTCGCTGATGGAAGTAGGCAAAGTGTCCGAACAGATTGCCATAGCTATATCGGATCAGGCAAGAGGGGTTACTGAGCAAGCTGCTTCTACAGAAGAGGCAAACAGCCACATACAGAATATAGTTTCAGGACTCAGAAATGTTTCTGTACAGATGAATGAATCCAGAGTGCTTGTAGAAAGAGCGAAAGAGACTCTTGACTCAGGAGACAGGTCTGTTCAGTATCAGCAAAGCAAGATGAATGAAAGCAGGCAGCTTGCTTTTAGTATAAATAATGCAGTAAGCACTCTGTCAAGTAAGTCGGAAGAAATCGGACAAATACTGGGAGTTACAAGAGCAATAGCAGAGCAGACAAACCTGCTGGCTTTAAATGCAGCTATAGAGGCTGCAAGAGCAGGTGAACAGGGTAAGGGATTTGCTGTAGTTGCAGAAGAGATCAGGAGGCTGGCAGAGCAATCCAAAGAATCTGTGAAAAAAATCGGAGAACTAATTAAGGATATGCAGGAAGGTGTAAACCATGCAACTTCAGAAATCGGTAAGGTTGGTAATGCAGTAAACGGGCAGGAGGAAGCTTTGTCAGCGACTGTAGCAGCGTTTGAATCTATCTCTGCAGTGTTTACTGCTATTATGGACAAAGTCAGTGCTGTTTCCATTGCTACAGAAGCTCTGGGCGGTGATGCCGAACATGTAGAATCTGAGATCAGTTCTGTTGCCAGCGTTTCACAGCAAACTGCTGCTGGGACTGAAGAAGTTGCTGCTTCAACGGAAGAGCAGACAGCGGTTATACAACATATATTGGAATCTGTCAGTGATCTGGCTGATATGGCGGAAAAATTGAAAGAGAGTGTTATGAAGTTTAAAGTATAAATTATGTAGAGCGGAAGCAGGATAGATACTTGGGGTAGAAGAAGAAAATTACCCTAAATACTTTATCCCGCTTCCGTTTGTTTATTTAATGAAGTATACTGGAATTAGAATTGACACCTTGTTTCAGAATGGGAAGAACAAGTATTTGGAGGCATAGATTGAACGTTCCGATATATGATGCTATAAAAAAATATTTTTCCGGAAACCCTGTACCTTTTCATATGCCCGGGCATAAGCTGGGGATAGGACTGCCGGAAGAATTCTTAAAAGATATTGTAAGGATGGATTTGACGGAAATACCCGGGACAGACAATCTCCATTATCCTGAATCTGTCATAGCAGAAGCTCAGGAGATTGCTGCTGAGGTTTTTGGGTCAGACCATACCTTTTTTCTGGTTAATGGGTCTACATGTGGAATACATGCGATTATTATGTCTATCTGCGAACCTGGGGACAAGCTCATCGTATCGAGGGATTGTCACAAATCTGTAATTAACGGGCTTATACTTGCGGGTGCAGAGCCCGTCTACATAAAACCCCAATTTGATATGGATTTTGGGATACCCACTGTTTTGTTGCCGTCTGAAGTCAAACAAGCCCTTGAAAACAATCCCGACGCGGTGGGCGTTCTTGTTACCAGGCCAAATTACTACGGACTATGTTCAGACCTGGAAGAAATAGCTGAGATTGTACATTCATACGGGAAAGTTCTGGCTGTGGATGAAGCTCACGGCTCACACTTAAGGTTTGATTCCCGGCTTCCCGTTTCTGCTTTGGATGCGGGAGCCGATATTTGTGTCCAAAGTGCTCACAAGACGCTTATGGCTTTTACCCAGGGAGCGTATCTGCACTTGAAATCACAAAGGGTAGATACGGAAAGGCTGAGATTCTACTTGAGGCTGCTTCAGACGACAAGCCCATCTTATGTTATTATGGCATCTCTTGATATGACACGGGCTATTATGCAGTATCATGGCAAAACACTTATGGACCGGCTGCTTGGGATGGTAAATAGTTTTGTTCAGGATATATCTGCAAACGAAAACCTTCCTTTTCGTGTATTCAGCGCAAAAAGACCGGAGCATGGATGCACGGACATTACCCGAATAGTAATCAATGTAGAAAAAACAGGATGTTCAGGATACGAAATAGAAAAAATACTAAGGCTTAATAACAATATACAGGTTGAAATGTCAGACTTGTATAACATAGTGTGTATTGCGGCTGTCGCAGACAGGCAGGAATTTTATGACAGGCTGTATGACTCGTTGTGCAGCATCGCTGATAGATTTAAGTATACAGGCACTTTGGCCGATAAAAGAATAAATATACTAAATATTCCCCGGAAGGAAGTCAGCTTAAAAGAGGCTGTAAATAAAAAAGTTGTGAAACTAAGGCTTGAGGATGCTGTCGGTAGGGTCAGTTCAGCAACTGTCACCCCATATCCTCCCGGGATACCGGTTGTTTGTCCCGGGGAAATACTTTTACAGGAAACAGTTGAATATATATATAATATAATCAACAGGGGTGGAATAGTAAACGGACTTGGGGAAAATCATGAGATAAATGTGGTATAATTAATATGAGGAGAAATTTTATATGTGCAGGGGTTTATTTATAACTGTAGAGGGTACCGACGGTTCAGGAAAATCTACGCAGATCAAACTTATGGAAGACTACCTGAAAGGGAATGGTTTTGAAGTTGTCTTAACGAGAGAGCCTGGCGGTACAAAAATAGGTGAAAAGGTACGGTCACTAATATTGGATCCTGACAACGTTGAGATGGGTGAAGTAGCAGAGATGCTTCTTTATGCTGCTGCTAGGGCTCAATTGGTATCGGAACTGATAAAGCCTTCGCTGGAAAGCGGGAAGATTGTCATTTGTGACAGGTTTGTAGATTCAAGTTACGTTTATCAGGGGTTTGGCAGGGGCATAGATTTTAAGATTATTGAAGATGTAAACAGGGCTGCACTAAACAGTGTAATACCAGATATAACGTTTTTTATGGATATCAGGCCCGAGATTGCTCTTGGGAGGAGAATTGCCAGCACTGGAGCTGATAGGATAGAGAAGGAGAAGATGGAATTCCATGTACGGGTATATTCGGGTTACAAAAAGCTGGCATCTTTATATCCTGATAGGATAAAACCCATTGAGAGCAATAGGAGTGTGGAAGATATATCCTCTGACATCAGGCAGTGGTTGGATAAACTTCTGAAGAAGTAACGAGAATATAAGAAAGGTGGGGGTATGTATGAAACTTGTTTTTGCAATAGTTCATGATGAGGATGGCCACAAGGTAATGGATGAATTAAACAAAAACGGTTTTAGTGTAACCAAGCTGTGTTCAAGCGGCGGATTTCTACGTTCCGGCAACATGACTCTTCTGGTGGGTGTTGAAAAAGAAAGGGTTGATGAGGTCATAGGAATAATCGAAAAGAAGTCAAAAAGCCGTAAACAGGTTTTTAACTCATCTTTATCAACAAATGGTATAAACGGTATGTTCATGCCGTACCCTGTTGAGGTAGTTGTCGGCGGAGCTACGATATTTGTAACTGATGTAGAAAGGTTTGAAAAAGTATAATATAGGATGTGAATTCATGAAGGTAAGTGAAAATCTTGGTAAATCTTCTAATGTACTTGGAACGGCAGGTAAGGATGACAGAAGGGTTTCCGACATAAAGGAGGCTGCATTCCACGGGCAGCTGAAGCGTGTTGAAAGCCAAAACCAGGAGGAGAAGATACGCCAGCTTGCCTCCAAGATTGTGGAACAGGGTCAGAAGCTCGGAAAGAAAGTAGATATAAGAGAACTGAAAATATATAAAAACCTTATTTCGGAGTTTCTGGACGAGGCTATGAACAGCTCTCTTAAGTTTTCAAAGGAAAGCTTTCTGGATAGAAGAGGGAGGTATAAGGTTTATGCCTCGGTAAAGAAAATCAACACCGAGCTGGAGCAGTTGACCGAGGATGTTCTCAAAGAGGAAAAGGATCATATAAGGATTTTGCAGAGGCTTGATGATATAAGAGGTTTGATACTGGACTTGACAATGTGATTGTCAAGTCCGGTGTTTTTTTATATGATAAGTTAAGAAACATTATTTGTTCCGGCAAGGCAAAAAATAGCAGTCGTTATAAGGGTAATCACATATCTAAGGTAAATATGAGGTGTAAAGTGGATTTTAAAAATATAGTAGGGCAAAAAGAGGTTTTAAATGCTTTGACAAGCCTAATAAAAAATGACAGGGTTGGACATGCTTATGTATTCAGTGGATCCAGGGGAATTGGCAAAAGGACTGTAGCAGGGATTTTTGCCGGTATGCTTTTGTGCAGGGACCCGGGGCCGGATGGGAGCTGTGGAGACTGCATGGCCTGCAGGATGTATGAAAACAGATCAAACCCTGATTTTTATGCTATCGGAATGGATGATTCAAATATTGGTGTAGATGATATAAGAAAAATGCAGAGTGATGTAATCATCAGGCCGCTTTATTCAAACAAAAAGGTATACCTGATTTCGAATGCCGAGAACATGACGGTGCAGGCCCAGAATTGCCTGCTTAAAATACTTGAGGAGCCTCCGCACTATGCAGTTATCATCCTTACTACATCAAACTATAATGCACTGATGGAGACAATCCGGTCGAGAACCCTAAGATTCAGTTTCAGGAAGAACTCCTTTGAAGAGGTTAAAGATGTCTTAATAAGAAAGTATGGATATAATAAAGGAGTAGATTTTATTGCTTCTTATGCTGACGGGGTTATCGGGTCTGCCTTAGAATTGGCTGGATCTGATGAGTTCCGGGAACTCAGGGAAAAAACTGTAGAAATTGTATTGAAAATGGCCAGAGAAGGAAAACTGGTGCATATTTTCGAAATCTATGATTTTTTTGAAACAAATAAAGGAAGCATAGATACCATACTTGATATAATGGGTATGCTATACAGGGATTTTCTGGTGGTGAAGAAGACCGGAAAAGAAAACATATTGATTAATTCTGACAAAAAGGATATGATATTAAGTAATGTGTCCGGATTCACCGAGCAAAAGCTTGCCCGGAATGTACAGGAAATAGAGACTGCAAGGAAGCAAATAAAACAGAATGTAAACTATCAGCTTTCTGTCGAAGTAATGCTTATGAAATTGCTTTAGGAATGTTTATACCTTTAAAGCTGAGCCAACACCGGACAGGTTATGCAGATATATAAGGAATATAGATATTTAGCTTTCATATAGACAACCAAATACAAAATTCGGATAGCCAATATACTAAAGGGTTATCATACTAAAAACTCTTCACATGCAAGGGCACTTTATGCTTAGGGTTGATGTCTATATGAAGTCTTGGGAGGAATATGGTTAATGGTTAAGGTAGTAGGAGTAAGATTCAAGAAGGCGGGAAAAATATATTATTTTGATCCCGGTGACTTGGAAATTGAATTAAACTCAAACGCTATAGTTGAAACTGCCAGAGGTATTGAATTCGGACTTGTTGTTGTACCAAACAGGGAAGTTCCCGATGAAGAGATAGTGGCTCCTTTGAAAAAAGTTATCAGAGTAGCAACAAATGAAGACAGGCAGCATGCTGCTGAAAATGATAAAAAGGAGAAGGAAGCATTTAATGTTTGCCTTCAGAAAATAAAAGACCACAATCTTAACATGAAGCTCATAGATGTAGAGTATACATTTGATAATAACAAGGTTTTATTCTATTTTACAGCAGATGGAAGGGTTGACTTCAGGGAGCTTGTAAAGGATCTTGCTGCTGTTTTCAAGACCAGGATAGAACTCAGGCAGATAGGTGTCAGAGATGAATCTAAAATGATGGGTGGTATAGGGGTCTGTGGAAGAGTCCTTTGTTGCAAATCCTTCCTTGGAGAGTTTCAGCCTGTATCAATAAAGATGGCGAAAGAACAGGGGCTTTCTTTAAACCCAACCAAGATTTCCGGAACATGCGGTAGATTGATGTGCTGCCTGAAATATGAACAGGATGCATATGAAGAGGCTCTTGGGAGAGTGCCGAAGGTAGGGGCTATAGTCGATACGCCTGAGGGACAGGGGACAATAATGGCAGTAAGCTTACTGAAAGAAATAGTGAAAGTTAAGCTTGATAAGGGAAATGAGACTGACCTTAAATTGTATAAATCTGATGAGATAAAGGTAATTAAAGATGTTTCCCACGATGAAGACGCTGACATTGATATTGAAGTTTTGAAACAATTGGAAGATTAATTTTAAAAAATTGTTTTCTTTCGCAACTTTTGGTGGTAAAATAAAAACGTTGACTTGTACAGTATTTTGTATACACTGATTTATCATAATAAACAGATACTGTATCGATTAGCTTGGAAATATAAGCAATATATCTTTAATAGGTATTCAATTAAGGAGGTGTTCTTAAAATGGCATACTTTATAACTGATGCTTGTATCAGCTGTGGCGCTTGTGAACCTGAGTGCCCTGTATCATGTATTTCTGCGGGTGACAGCGTATATGTTATTGATGAAAATGCATGCATAGACTGCGGAGCTTGTGCAAATGTTTGTCCGGTTGATGCTCCACAACAGAAGTAATTTTATACATTGAGGGGTCAGGTAGGATTAATCCTACTTGACCCTTTTGTTTGCGTGATATAGCTTAAGATAGAATAAATATGGTTGGTGTTTACTTTGGATATAGAATTACAGAGGAATGAAAGAATTGATGATCTGCAATATAAAGGCTTAAAACTAATCCAAAAAGCTGATGGGTTTTGCTTTGGGGTTGACGCAGTATTACTGGCTAATTTTGTTGATGTCAAAAAAGGTGATAATGTGATAGACCTGGGCTCTGGAACCGGAATTATTTCCATACTGGTTGCGGGGAAGACGGAAGCAGCATCTGTTACGGGATTGGAGATTCAACAGGAGATGGCTGAAATGGCCGGCAGGAGCGTAGACATAAATCAGCTCCAGAATAGAGTTAAAATAGTTTGCGGTGATTTGCGGGACAGTCTGGAATACTTTGGGGCATCAAAATATAATGTTGTCGTTACTAACCCGCCATATATGAACCGGGGAGGCGGACTGGTAAACCCCGCGGATTCCAAAGCAATTTCGAGACATGAGATAATGTGCACACTTGAAGATGTGATCAGGGTAAGCAGCAAGCTGCTTGTTCCTGGTGGGCAGTTTGCCATGGTACACAGGCCGGACAGGCTGGTCGATATTATTTGCCTGATGAGGCAGTTTGGGATAGAGCCTAAATTTATCAGGTTTGTCCATCCGTCACCGTATAAAAAAGCCAACATACTTCTGATAAAGGGTACAAGGGGAGGCAAGCCACAGCTTAGGATGATGGAGCCCTTATATGTATATGACGAAAACGGAAAATACTCGGAAGAGATAAATGAGATATATAGCAGGAGTAAATAGGGAAAAGGCTATAAGTTATAGTATAGGCGGGCAGAAAGCAGGAGGAATATAATGGGAATGATAGACAATAATGATTCAAAAGGAGTGAAAGGCACTCTTTATCTGGTGGCAACTCCTATAGGGAATCTTGAAGATATTACATTAAGAGCTTTGAGGGTCTTGAAGGAAGTGGATATTATAGCGGCAGAAGATACCAGGCAGACAATAAAACTGCTTAATCACTTTGAAATAAAGAAGCCTTTGGTCAGCTACTATGAGCATAACAAAATAGAAAAAGGAAATTTTCTGATTGGGCAATTGCTGGAAGGGAAAAAAATTGCGCTGGTATCAGATGCCGGTACTCCTGGAATATCTGATCCCGGAGAGGATCTTGTGAAGCTGGCCATAGAAAATGGAATAATTGCTACTATGATTCCGGGGCCTGTTGCAGCTGTTACCGGACTTGTGATATCCGGACTGCCGGCCGGCAGGTTTGTTTTTGAAGGATTTATTCCCGTAAATAAAAGGGCAAGGAAAGAAAGGATCAGCAGTCTTAAGGGAGAGACAAGAACAATAATATTGTATGAAGCTCCTCATAAACTGATATATACTCTAAAGGATTTGTTTGATGAGCTGGGCGACCGGAGGATCGCACTTGCAAGAGAGTTGACAAAAAGATTTGAGGAAATAATCAGATGCAGTCTTTCTGAAGCAATTAACAAGTATACCGACGAACCTCCCAAAGGTGAATTTGTGTTAATTATTGAGGGTGTTGATGAAAGTATCCTTTTGGAAGGCAGGAGAGCAAAATGGGAAGATATGAGTTTGCAGGAGCACTTGGACATGTACATGTCACAGGGAATGGATAAAAAAGATGCGTTAAAGAAGGTAGCTGCTGACAGGGGACTAAGTAAGCGCGATGTTTACAATAGCCTTTTGTAAATAAGTTGTACTTACTGCTACCCAGGTATAAATAATTAATAGCATAAAAAAAGGATTTGATAAATCAAATCCTTTTTTTATGTAGAAACATTTATTTCTTTAATTCTTTCATGCAATTAGGGCAGATGTTTTTTCCTTTATATACTGTTACATCTTTTGCATCTCCGCAGAATATACAAGCTGGCTCATATTTCTTAAGGATAATTGTTGCTCCATCGACATAAATTTCTAAAGCATCCTTCTCAGCAATATCCAAAGTTCTTCTCAATTCTATAGGGAGAACTACTCTTCCCAATTCATCAACTTTTCTTACTATACCGGTAGATTTCATATGTTTTCCTCCTAAAAAATACAATATTCGACAAACTTTATTGAATTCATAGTACCATAAATTCCAATAATCGTCAATAATTATTTTTTAAAAATTCAAGAAATTGTTATTAATATTTATTATGTTTAGCTGTGTATAATGATTTGTAATAGTCCCAAATGGCCGAAAAGAGAGATGTGTGGGATGCAAGTATAAACTGTAGCAAGAATAGGGAGGTCCGATATCAAAGGAAAAGATTGAAAAATTTCCATATATTAACTGGAAAAAGCACTTATGTTTTTCGACAACATTCGACAATTTCCTCCAAAAATATAAACATGCGTTTAGGAATAAATGGATAAATTTAAATAAAAAAATAATGCAAGTTTTTAAGATATATAAAATTTTATGATAACGAATAGGTCATACTCATATAAATATAGAGAGTTAAAGACAACGTATGATGATCAGCGCCGGTCTAAAGGCGGGATTAGACAGCAGTTGTGCTGTAAAACGGAATGAAACGAAAATAGAAAATTTTGCTGTTGGGGGTATTTATGCTCAACTATATATGGGTCGGAATGATTTTAATTGGATTTACAGTAGGTATTTTTAACGGAAGAATTGATGCTGTTACACAGGCTGCAATGGGGTCTGCAAAAAATGCCGTGGAGCTTTGTGTCGGATTGCTGGGTATAATGTGCTTATGGACCGGGTTAATGAGTATAGCTGAGAAAAGCGGATTGATTCAGTACATATCAAAAATAGTACGTCCTGCTATGGCTTTTCTATTTCCGGGGATTCCTTGCAAGCATCCTGCACTAGGCTCTGTAGTAATGAATCTTGTAGCAAATTTTCTTGGTCTGGGAAATGCGGCTACCCCTCTAGGGCTAAAAGCAATGAGTGAACTTCAGAAAATTAATCCGAACAAAGATACAGCTTCCAATGCCATGTGTATGTTCCTGGTCCTAAATACCTCTGCTGTCCAACTAGTGCCTGCTACTGTGATTGCTATCCGCCACCAGTACAATTCTGCAAATGCCTCAGAAATCATAGGAACTGTGTGGATTGCATCAGCATGTGCAATGACTGTAGGAATTATTGCAGCAAAAATATTTTCATCGGCTAGCAGGAGAGACGGGATATGCAGATAGTAAAAATACTTTCTGATTATGCGATCGCTACCATATTTCTTGTAATACTTTCACTGGGTATGTATAGAGAAATCAAGGTATATGATGTATTTGTCGACGGAGCTAAGGAAGGAATAACAACTGTTATAAGAATTATTCCGCCGCTGGTAGGTTTGATGGTGGCAATTGGAGTATTTAGAGCCTCAGGAGCTTTGGACTTGTTAATACATGCGGTCAGCCCCATAACCAAAATGCTGGGGATTCCATCCCAAGCATTGCCCCTTGCTTTGCTGAGGCCTATATCAGGAAGCGCATCCCTTGCCTTGGTGTCCGATATTATAAAGACAAATGGGCCTGATTCCTTTATCGGAAGATTGGTTTCTACCATGATGGGATCGACTGAAACGATATTTTATACACTTGCAGTGTATTTTGGCTCAGTAGGGATCAAGAATATAAGATACACATTGGCAGCGGCATTAATGGCGGATGCGGCGAGTGTGCTTGCATCAGTATGGATATGCACGATGGTCTTCGGAAAATGAAAGATATAAATATGTTTGCGGCAATTGGGAAAATGCTTGTTATAAACTGGAATGGACATGGACATACTATTTGCGTAAATGTTATCAAGAAACTATGTGGTGGAGGGTACGACCAACCCTTTTGCTGCATAATCATTGGAGGAGAAAAGGTTTGTCTATGTTACAGCAAAACCATGCTTTAAGTTTGGAAGGTTCAAGGTTTGATACAGAGAGTATTGAATATATTGAAATAGTAGAAAGAGAACTTTTTAGTATATTGTCAGATAGTAAAGGACCTATAAGGGAAATGTGCCATCACATCATGAAGGCAGGAGGTAAAAGGATAAGGCCTCTTCTTGTGTTGAGAAGCGGACTGGCTTTTTCACAACAGAGTGATGAGCTTATTTACGCAGCAGCAGCGGCTGAATTGATTCATATGGCCTCACTCGTTCACGACGACATCATCGATGAGTCTCCTTTAAGGCGCAATAAGCCTTCTATAAATCAGGTGTGGGGAAATCACTATGCAGTATTGTGTGGTGATTATTTGTTTGCTAAAGCTTTTGGAATACTTTCCAGTAACCGGCTGATGCGGAGTATGGATTATATGGTAAGGGCTATAGAAAGCATGTGCCAGGGAGAAATCCTCCAGGCAGGTGACAGATTTAATAGTAATGTGAGTATGAAATCCTACTATGAGCGTATTTCCAAGAAAACAGCGATTTTTCTGGAATGTTGCTGCAGGTCAGGGGCTTCAGTTGCCGGAACTGACAGTTCCGGCAGCAAAATAATAGGAGAGTATGGCTTAAACATAGGCCTTGCTTTTCAGATAATAGATGATATCCTTGATTTCTGCGGAGATGAAAACATCATGGGGAAGCCTAAAGGAGAAGATTTGCGTCAGGGCATAATTACAATGCCCATGATATTCCTACAGCGTGATAACAAATATAGAATGTGGATCAGTCAATTAATGAGGAATAAAAAAATAACGGATAAGGAAATAAATGAAATTTGTTTTGAGCTAAATAGGACTGGCTGTATAAAAGAATGCTTTAAAGTTGCTGAAGCTCACATAAACAAGGCAAAATACTGTATCAGGTGTATCCCAGGAAACGAGCATACAGATTTCCTTAATAATCTTGCTGATGTGCTGGGGGAAAGAATCAATTAAAGCAAAAAAAGACTCCTTGGCAAAAAGCGATTATATACCAAGGAGGAAAACGTATGAACACTTTAAGAATATCATATGTTTTGAATATAAATCAATGTAAAAAGGTAATAAATAAATAAAAAGCTTTTGTACAAAAAATTACAAATAGTCACAAAATAACCTATAATTTTTTGAATGTTCTGAGAATTTTACATAGAGCATAATAAAATTTTGTATTTTCTTCACCCTTTTTTAGTAATCTTCTGCTGGTTAATTTGTTAAGACCCGTTGAGGCTTTCGGATCGGACAGATACATGGAAAGAAGCCCTTTTACTACTGTAATATGGAACTCCGGGTAAGGCAGGTATCTGCAGCCATCAAGTGAGCGGTCTATAAAAAAGCTGATACGTTCTTCACATTGTTTCAGATTTTCATAATAATACGTGAAATTTAGATCTCCTGTCTTAATGTCTTCATGAGAATCGATATAATAATCCAGCAGTATATGCAAACCGCAAATCCAGGGGAAATAAACTTCATTGATCATCTGAACAGCATCTGCTGTAAGAAGGGGGTCGGAAGCTACGGCATATAGTACGAAGACACCTAGCGTTGATCCTGCAGCAGCAGAAAATTCCCAGCATGATATATCGGTATATGTATCAATATACTGACTTGCCCATTCCTTTAGTCTGTCTTCTCTCTTGTCTTTTGAAATATGTTTGTAAGACTGCATTTCAGAGTATTGCCGGATATACCTGATAACAGAATCCCTTACGGTGCCATATGACGGCAACTCCGACAGCTGTGCTCTGCAGGATTTCACCAGTGAAGCAAGATAATTATTGTCGTGCTTGTATGGGTAGTATTTGTAATAATCACTCGGTTCACGGTCAGGATCTACAGCATCAAGCATGGAGAGATGGAGTTGAAGAAAAGCGGATTCATCGTAAACTCCGGCCCTGTCACATAGATTATCAAGATAATCGCTTATAGTTTGTAATGATACTATGAATTTTACTGCCTTTTTCAGGTCAGTGTTAGGATATAGAGAATATATGCAGCCCCCTTGTGCATGGAATTTCTTATGTAGTATACTTGCTTGTGCCTGACTGCTAAGAATCAGGTCATTATCGCTGCTGGCGCACATATTAATCCAATGATCAATTTCCCTGTCGACTTCCGGAAACACATCTTTTATATATTTTAGTACAAGTTTTATACCACTTTCATACCGGACTTCTATTTTCAAAACCTCCCTATGAGCATAATGATTATTTATTGGCTGGTGGATATGATATTTATTTTTACCATTTATTTATTGACTCAGACCTTATACTATAATTTTCTTGAAAAAGCAGCTGTAAATATGTATAGTATTACTAGAAGATAGAGGTGGGAAGCAGGAGTGTGGGAATAACACCCAATTGCCCGCATAAGTTTATTTTGTAAAGTATAAAATAACTTTAATATCTGACTTCCCACCCCCGGCTTGTAAAAATGAGTACAGGAAAACAGAAATGAGTATTGGCAGCTATAATGCCAATTTTTGATTGAATTCTTGAGGAGGCAGTCTAAATGGACAAAAAAACATTTTATATTACAACACCTATTTACTACCCAAGTGATAAATTACATATCGGACACTCGTATACAACCGTTGCCGCTGATGCAATTTCCAGGTATAAGAGACTGAAGGGTTATGACGTAATGTTTCTTACTGGTACTGACGAGCATGGTCAGAAAATACAGAGGAAGGCTGAAGCTAAGGGTGTGACACCGAAACAATATGTAGATGAAATCGTTGCAGGAATAACAGATTTATGGAAGTTAATGAAAATAACTAATGACCGTTTTATAAGAACTACAGATAAGCAGCATGAAGAAACGGTACAAAAAATATTCAAAAAGCTGTATGATCAGGGGGATATTTATAAAAGTGAGTATGAGGGCTGGTATTGTACTCCATGCGAATCCTTCTGGACTAAAACCCAGCTTGCAGAAGGTAAATGTCCCGACTGCGGCAGAGAAGTTGAATTGACGAAGGAAGAAAGCTACTTTTTCAGACTTTCAAAGTATCAGGATAAACTAATAAAGCATATAGAAGAAAACCCCGATTTTATTCAGCCCGTATCAAGACAGAACGAAATGCTGAACAATTTCTTAAGGCCTGGACTGGAGGATTTGGCCGTTTCCAGAACTACCTTCAACTGGGGCGTACCTGTAAGTTTTGATAATAAGCATGTTGTTTATGTATGGATTGATGCACTCTCAAATTATATAACAGCTCTGGGGTATATGTCTGAAAAAGATGAAGATTATAAGAGGTATTGGCCGGCTGATGTGCATCTTGTTGGGAAAGAGATTGTTCGTTTCCATACCATAATATGGCCTGCTATGCTAATGGCACTTGGAGAGCCTCTGCCGAAGCAGATCTTCGGACATGGCTGGCTGCTGCTGGAAGGTGGCAAGATGTCTAAATCAAAGGGCAACGTGGTTGATCCTGCAATACTTGTTGAAAAGTATGGGTTGGATGCAATAAGGTATTATCTGCTGAGGGAAGTACCCTTTGGTTCCGATGGAATATTCTCAAATGAAGCGTTGATAAACAGAATAAACTCTGATTTAGCAAATGATCTCGGAAACCTTGTAAGCAGGACTGTAGCCATGATAGACAAGTATTTTACAGGGGCTATACCGGAGGAAAGAGCAGCGGGAGATTTTGATGAAGAGTTGAAGAAAATTGTTATGGAAGCGCCTGATAAGGTTGAGGAACTGATGGATAAGCTTCAATTCAGTTCTGCTCTGGCAGAGATATGGAAAGCAGTGTCCAGAACAAATAAATATATTGATGAAACAATGCCTTGGGCTTTGGCAAAAGATGAATCAAACAGGTCCAGATTGGCTGAAGTAATGTATAATCTGGCGGAGAGTATAAGAATAGTTTCAATACTGATACAACCCTTTATGCCAGAAACCCCGGAAAAGATATGGCAGCAGTTGGGAATACAACCCGGTAAGCTGACAGAATGGGATGCTTCAAAAACTTGGGGGGTATACCCTTCGGGGGTTACCGTACAGAAGGGTGAGGTAATTTTCCCTAGAATTGATTTGAAAAAAGAGATGGAAGAGCTCGAAAAAATGGCAGGGGTCAAAGAAACAGAGAAGATAGACCAGCAGCCTTCCAAAGAAGCTAAGAATCAGGAAAAGCCTGGAAAGCGGAATGATGCAGAGAAGGAAAAAGAACTTATTTCAATCGAGGATTTTGCAAAAATTGATTTGCGGGTAGCAAAAGTACTGGATGCAGAAAAAATAGAGGGAGCGGATAAGCTACTGAAACTTAAACTGGAAATGGGGAGTGAAATCAGACAGGTAGTGTCGGGTATTGCCAGATATTATGAACCTAAGGAGCTGATCGGTAAAAGTATATTAATGGTTGCAAACCTTAAACCCGTCAAATTAAGGGGTATAGAATCTCAAGGGATGATCCTTGCGGCATCGGACGACAAGGACCTTGTGCTGGCGACGATAGATAAAAATATAGGAACTGGATCACAGGTAAGATAATTGATTGTTGATTAAGCAACAATGATATATAATAAAAAAAGCATCAGATTTGTTTATGTTACAAAGGAGATGGACATGCTTTTTGATTCACACGCTCATTATGATGATGAAAGATTCAGTCAGGATAGATATGAAATTATAAACAGAGTATTTGAAAGCGGAGTGTCATATATACTTAATGCCTCTTCAAATATTGCATCAGCAGTAGAGAGTATATCTTTAGCGCAAGAGTTTGAACATGTATATGCAGCCGTAGGTATTCACCCCCATAATGCAGGTGAGATAAATGATAATACTCTTGTGACTCTGGCTGATTTTTCTTCAAATCCCAAAGTAGTTGCTATAGGAGAGATAGGGCTTGATTACTACTATGATACAGCTCCGAGAGAGATACAAAAGCATTGGTTTGCAAAGCAGATCGATATGGCAAAAAATCTTAACCTTCCGGTAATAGTGCATGATAGAGATGCACATGAAGATACTGTGGATATTGTAGTGAGTGAAAATGCGAAAGCTGTAGGAGGGGTCTTTCACTGTTATTCTGGCAGTGTAGAAATGGCAAAGGTGCTGCTGGATAATAATTTCTATATTTCTGTCGGGGGAGCGGTTACTTTCAAGAATGCGAGAAAGGCTGTTGAAGTTGTTAGATACATCCCATTAGAGATGCTGCTTATAGAAACGGATTGTCCTTATATGACACCTGAACCTTACAGAGGTAGAAGGAATGATTCAGGTTATCTGAAACTTGTTGCAGAAAAAGTGGCTGAGATTAAGGGCATCAGTTATGAAGAGGTAGCAAATACAACGACTGAGAATGCAAAAAGGCTGTTTATAATTAAATAGGTTCATTGCTTCATATACTCTACAGGTGAAAAACCTGTTTATAGAATGCTTACTATTATCAATGGCTCTTTTAGGGGGTAGATTTGTGAAAAAACTTGTACTTATACTTGTATGTGCAATGCTTATGACCGTTTTTGTTGCTTTTAATTATCTTTTATGGGATAAGGAACAAAACACAAAAAGCATAAAAACCCTGGAAGTAAAAAATGATAACAAAGATGCTACAATAGATGCTTTAGGTAGAGATATAAAGAACCTTGAATACGCGAACAGGGATTTGAACAGCAAGGTTAAAGTTCTGGAAAATAATTACAATGAATTGCAGAAAAAGAATGATGAAATGCAGCAGGATTATTTGAAGAGCAGGCAGTTGATTGAGAGTAAAGATGCAATAATCAGTGTTTTCAAAGAGCAGGTTGATATGAAGCCTTTGGAAGCAGTGATAAAAAAGTGGGTAGAAAGTATTGACAGGGGACAGTACGAAACTGCGTACAAGCTTGAATACCGGCATTATAAGAATAGTGGCGAGGTTATAGGCTTGAATGAATACAGCGACAACTATAAGAAGGCAATAAAGTCAATAAAAATCAAATCAGTGAAGCTCGAGGACGAAGAAGCAGAAAGTGAAAGAGAAGGTATTACGTTTATTGCCGTACTGGATGTCAAAAAAAATGAAGATGCGAGTGGAACAATATTTACAGATGGCATAAATGAAAAAGTCTTTTCTGTAATCTATGACAAGGAAAAAGGTGGATGGATTATCGCGGATATTTTTTCTGCTGCAAAATAGAATCGGGCTTAAAGCTTAATAGAGTTACATAATAGTATTATCACACATTTATCTCCGGGTCATATACTGATAATGGGGTATGAATCTTATGCGGTTTCATGCATGAGATCCGTTATGACAGTAATTTTGTACCGGAGGTATTTTTATGAAAGAAGAGAAAAAGACAAAGGAAACTATGGAAATGGGGGCAGAGATGAACATGAACCATATGAATCCTATGGAGCAGATGGCACAAATGCCGCAGATGCCACAGATGCCACAGATCCCACAAATGCAGCCTATGACACAAATGCAGCCTATGACACAAATGCCGTCTATGAGTCAAATACCGCCTATGGCACCGATACCGCAAATGCAGCAAATGCCTTATATAGGCCAGGGACCTACGATGTGCTGTCCTTATCTTATGAATATGCAGTGTCCTATGTTGTATAATCAGGGTGTGGCAGGCATGAATCCAATGACTGCAAATCCATATGCAGCTAACCCATATATGATGAATCCTTATATGGGTAGCAACACGATGGGAATGCAATACTGACATACTTTCAGCAGCACGCTGTTTTGAAACCGGCAAGCAGGATGGTAAAAGGATTAGTAAGCGTGACATATACTTAATGTTTTTGTTACAGGCGGGTAGCTAGTAATTATAGCTATCTGCCTATAATTTTTATCAACAAAATTTTATGTATATTTTTTATATTTATGCGTATAATATACTGTTTTCCAGTTAATAATTGTATACAGGGGAGTATTATGGCAATTAATTTGACAAAGTTTCCAGTTTCGCATAAAATAGTCACAGTCCCTTATAATATTTTAAACAGGAGGTTTAATTCGTGATACCACTTGCGAAAAATATTAAAAGGTATTTTTCATTAAAGGAGTTTATAGTTGTAGCAGTAGCAATTGTATTCTCTATTACTGTTGGTGTTGGGGTTTTTCAAAATCTAAAAAAGGAAGTAGTTATTAATGACAACGGCAAAACCGTTATATTGAAAACAATGAAGAATACCGTAGGTGAAGTTTTAGAGCAGAATGGAACCAGACTGAGTTCTGACGACTTCATAAGTTTACCGCTTGGTGCTAAGCTACAGAAGATAAGAAAAAATGAAATATACATAAAAAGAGCTATACCAATATTCGTTACTGTAGATGGTCAGGAGCATAAGATAATGACTTACAGGGATACAGTAAAGGATGCCCTGGTAAACAGCCCTTTAAAGCTGACTGATATGGATAGGCTTGTAGGGGCAAGCTTTGGCGATTTAGTATCGAAAGATATGAAAGTCAAGGTAGTAAGAGTAAGAGAAGAACTGATAAGCGAGAAGACGGCAATTGCGTATAAAACCCTGAGCAGGGAAAACAATCACCTTGATAAGGGAAAACAGGTGGTCGTTAAAGACGGTAAGGAAGGAATACGCGAGAAGAAATTCAGAGTAGTGTTTGAGGATGGGAAAGAAGTTTTAAAAGAACTGTTAAAAGACAGTATAATAATGGCACCCATTAATCAGATAGTGGAATTTGGCACTATTATGAATTTCAAAACATCCAGAGGTGATGTCGTAAGGTATAAAAAAGAGATTAATATGAGGGCAACAGCCTATACTGCATCGTTTGCCGATACAGGCAAGCACCCGGGTGACCCGGGATTCGGCATAACCTATACCGGTGTAAGGGCGAAAAGGGGTATTATAGCTGTAGACCCGAAAGTAATACCTTTAGGTACTAAAGTTTATATTGAAGGAGTCGGAAATACACCAGACTATGGCTTTGCAGTAGCAGCGGACATAGGAAGCGCGATAAAAGGAAACAAAATAGACTTGTATTTCGATGATTCAGGTACCGTTGACCGGTGGGGTGTAAGAAAAGTCAAGGTCTACATACTTACTGAATGATAATAAAAAGAGCTGGTAAATAAAATTGTTAATTTTATTTATTATAAGTTCAACATACTTTTGTTATAAGCCTTGGATGGCTAATACGGAGTAAATTAAATAAGGGACTGAAATTGGCCGGAGTTAATGACCTCCGGCCTTTATTTTAGGATAGGTATACTAACCCTTGATTTGCCTTTTGTGGACATGGTAAATTATAATGATATAATAAGAGTTGTTTTATACTTAAATGGTTTGTTAAGGGGAAGCCTATATATAAAGGTTAATATTAAGGTGTACTTGAGGGAAGGGCTACTAAAGTGAGTAATACAAAGGAAATCATAAAAAAATATAATATCAGGTTGACTAAGTCATTGGGGCAGAATTTTCTGAATGACGACAGAATTGTTGAAAATATTGTGGACGCAGCCGGAGTCGGAAAAGACGATCTTGTTATAGAGATAGGTCCCGGTGCAGGCAGTATGACCAGGGAACTCTGCAAAAAGGCGGGCAAAGTGGTCGCGGTTGAGATAGACAAGTACCTGATTCCTGTTCTGAGTGAGACACTTAAGGAATTTGCAAATCTAAGGATTATAAATGAAGATGTGCTGAAAGTGGATTTTGGAAAGGATATCCTGGATGTATCGGAAGAAGATTTTAAACCGTTAACTGTGAGGGTGGTTGCTAACCTTCCGTATTATATTACTACACCGATAATTATGAAATTGTTGGAGGAAAATCCCGGAATAGACTGTATGGTATTCATGGTACAGAAAGAGGTAGCACAGAGGATGGCAGCTTCTCCCGGGGGTAAGGATTATGGCGCTTTATCGGTAGCTGTACAGTATTATTCAAAACCGGAGAAGGTATTTGACGTGCCGCCGCACTGCTTTATTCCACAGCCGGAGGTGGATTCTACAGTAATAAGGCTTAATATATTGAAAACCCCTTCCGTAGAAGTGCGGGATAAAGATATTTTTTTCAAGACAATAAAAGCTTCCTTTGGACAGAGGAGAAAAACACTTGTAAATGCATTGAGCAATTCCGGATATTTCATCCGGGATAAAGAAGAAATAAAGAAAATACTTGAGAATATAGGTATTGGCGAAAATCAACGCGGGGAAACCTTATCTATAGCACAGTTTGCGCAGCTTGCAAATGAACTGCTGCCAAAAAGGGAGAAATAAAATGATGGGGTGCGGTGGCGGAGATTTTCCTCCGTAACCGAATGCTGCTAGTATAATCTGCTATACGAAATAAAAACTGTCCTGCTTTTTGGCGGATGGTTTTTTTTTGCATGTAATCAACATATAAATATTAACAGGAATTATATGCACTCAATAGGTGTTTTATGGAAGCGAAGAACAAGTATTACAGAAGTTTCCTTATATTTGCTCAGGAGGATATCGGGTATGGGAATAACAGTACTCCTTCTGGCTATGTAAAGATTGAATCCCGGGATGGAAAAGGAAAGCTGAATGTTTCAATCCAGAACCTAAAGGAAAATGATGAAGGGTCATGCTATAAAATGTATATCTTAAAATGTGATGAAAAAACGTTTTTCCCTGTATGTATCGACGTACTTACCTTGCATAAAAACAGGAGTGAGGTTCAGTGGGATTTTAACCCCCGGAATGTAGCGGATTCGGGAATAGATATCGAAGAATTCAATATTGCAGCCGTGGTAGTTGAAAATAAAAACAGAACAGGTTGGAATATAATATGTCCTCTTGCTGCTTATAAAGATAAAAAAATACCATGGAGGAATAAGTTGAAGGAAGTCCTTTTAAACAAACAGGATAATACCATGGAAAAAGGTGCAATTATTGCAAAGAGGCAAGAAGTGGCCAACGAATATAGTACAGAGATAGAGTGTAAGGATATTGACATTAACCCTATTCCTGAAAGCAATTATGAGGAGGGTTTGGGAGAAGAGGTCAATACTGAGGAAAGTATTCTTTCTGTAAAACACGAAAGTGTATCAGAAATATATGAAGAGCGTCCGGCAGAAAGCGAAAATGAGATTACAGATGATAATCCTACCGGGGAGAGTATACCTGATGAAGAAGATAACCAAAATCTTGACAGCAAAACAGATGAGGGGAAGGCTGATGTACCGTATAGTCCCATATCCGGCAATAGTGATATGATGCAGGAGAGATCTGCCGGCAGTCCTGAACTATGTGCTTATAGAAACAATTCATATTGCAATCCACAAATAAACGGAAATATACCGGAGGCGTGTATTAACTGCAATATAAAGAACATAACTGAAGGGGTTATGCTGAAGGATAGGACAATAGGTAACAAAACAGATGTACCGGGTATGGAAAAGTTTAAAAAAAGCCTGGACATGAATTTTGAGGTAAATGATCCGTTTGGAAGTAATAGAAAGGACTACAAGTGGTGGAAAGTAAACAGCCCTGTTCAACTAAATAATATCTTTTTTCAGTGTAATATAAAAACCCCCCTGTTTTTCAATCCTTCTGTCATGATGTCACATTATAAGTACAGATATCTGATAGTTGGTATATATTCTGATAGAATGAGAAAAAGAGAGTATATAGTATGCGGCATTCCGGGGGCCCATGGAATAGACGACAAGCCTTTTGGAGATATGTGCAGGTGGGTACAGGTTGAGGGAAACCGCCCAAGATATGGAGCTTTTGGGTATTGGCTTGTGTATATAGACCCGGAAACAGGAAATTTTCTGGGGTTTAACTGAAACATTATTATAGCTGACCTCCTGTCTGACAATGATTGCGAGGTCAGCTGTTTATTGAGATTTTATTGATTGCAGACTGATATTGCTGATATAATAGAAATCTATATTAGGGTTCTTAGATGGACAAAATTACTTATCTACAGGTGAGGAGATAAACGAATGAAAAGATTGATTCCTATCCTGATTTCAATTGTATTGATAGCTGTTTCAGCGGCTCCTGAATCTTATGCAGTTGATAAGGCGGATAGCACAAAGTATGGAAATACCACAGGGAACATATCCAATAAAGGACTTGCTGCAGAAAGCGGCGGATGGGTATACTTCGTAAACATGCTTGATAAAGAGACTATTTATAAGTATAGGAAGGGAAGCAAGAATGCAGTAAAAGTAAATTCAGATCCAAGCTGCAGTATTAGTGTTTTGGGGGAATGGGTATATTATTGCAAGCTGCCGGAAAGGAATATTTACAGGATAAAAACCAACGGAACCGGCAGGCAGAAGCTCAATAGTGATAAAAGTTCAGATGTAAATGTAGTGAATGACTGGATTTTCTATGTCAATGATTCTGATACAGCGAATATATACAAAATGAAAACTGATGGAGGTAAAAGGCAGAAATACCTGGACGGACGTTTTAATAATTTATGTGTTAAGGATGGGTTTATGTATTATGTGGACTCGGAATGCTATGTAGGCAAGACATCCTTGAGCAACTCGAAAATACAGAGGATTCGCGAATCAAGAGATTTCATAATGAATTTAAACGTTGAAGACGGATGGATCTACTACAGCAGCGATGCATTGTACAAAATCAAGACTGACGGAACCCAAGCCAAGCAGCTTTCTAAAGATGATGCGAGATATATAAATGTAGTCGGAGACACCATATTTTATACGCGTAACGGACAAATACATAAAATCAGGACTGATGGAACAGAGAAGCAGAAGATAGACAATAAATACAGTAAAAATGTTATGTTTATCAATTTTGCCGATAACCAACTATATTTTTTAAACTATTCCAATAATATATATAAGGTTAAGAAGGATGGAACGAGACGTGAAAAACTGTTGGACGGCAATTCTGTAAGCAGGATGTATTCATACAATGGGAAGGTTTACATAGTACAACCGGGTGAAATATTAAATATGAACCCTGATGGTACGGGAGTAAACGAGACATGTACCCTGGAGCGGAACCTGTACGACCCTGTCTGGTATGAAAACGGGTATGTTTACTACAGTGATAATGTTAACTTAAGGCCGCTTATATATAATGAGGAAACGGGTACTCTTTCCGGAAGCTTTGATTCCAGTAGGCCCAATGATCCTAAAGGGCATAAGATTTTCAGCATTACTGTTGACGGCAGGAATAAAAAGGCCATATATGAAACCAGCAATGAATTCAGAATATTTTGTATAGATGGAGGATGGGTATACTTCATTGAGCAGGGTAAGGTATATAAACTGAAGACTGATGGTACAAAAAAGCAGGATATGTCGAAAACCGGCTTACAGGATATTGCCGGATTCAAATATTTGGATGAGGTAATCACATATGGAGGATGGATCTATATCAGCGGAACTAAGCAGCTTGGAGGCAGCGATGAGTTATATAAGGTGAAGGCGGACGGGAAATCGAAGGTACAGTCATTGGCAAAAGGCTTGTTCCGCTATTTGGATGTAGATGGGAGCTGGATATATTTTAATAGCTGCTCAGATGGTAAAATATACAAGGTTAAAACAGATGGCTCTTCAAAAACACAAGTGATCAAGAACAGGTGTGGCGATTTGTATGTGGAAGGAGAATGGATATATTATCGTATGAATTTTTACTATTCCTCTTATGACGGCAGCAGCAGAGGGATATTGTACAGAGCTAAAAAGGACGGCTCAGGTCAACAGGTGGTTTCTAATGACAGCATAGAAGAAATTCTGTTTGTAAATAAAGACTGGATTTTCTACAGTATAGAAGATAATATTTATAAAATGAATACTGATGGTTCTGGTGCTGAAGAGTCTGGAATACATCCTTAAGTATTATGATTTGCAGTTTACCTTTAAGCAGGTTGCATTTTTTCTGGTTTTGCCTTATAATGTATATGTGCAAAAACCAGAGATTGCTTTTTGCCGGCAGTGTAGTAATTCCGACGGAGTATTTTTTACATAGTTGTATAACCTGGTAATGATGCCTTGTACGCAAAAATTTGTGTACAAGGCTTTTTATGTCTTTTTTCATTTTTCTTGAAACAATGGCGTTGAAAGAACAGTAAACTACATTTTCAGAAAGGTGATAGGATCATGTTGGATAATGTAACACTTGCACAAGGAATAAATACAGTTTGGGTGCTATTATGTGCAGCACTTGTTTTTTTCATGGAAGCCGGTTTTGCGATGCTGGAGGCAGGCTTTATAAGAGCTAAAAATTCTTTGAACATTATTATGAAGGTATTTATTGATTGTTGTTCGGGACTGCTGGGATACTGGATTCTTGGTTTTGGTGTAATGTACGGTCTGGATAAGTTCGGCATAATCGGGACTACAGGCTTTTTTATGAGTGGAGATATGAGTAACCTGCCGTTTTTGAAACAATTCGGATTATCTGTTGAGGTATATTGGATGTTCCAGGCGGCTTTTGCTGTGGCAGTAGCTACGATAGTATCCGGAGCAGTCGCTGAAAGGATGAAATTTTTGCCTTATATGGTGTTCAGCTTTCTGGCTACAGCGGTTATCTATCCAGTTGCGGGACATATGGTATGGAATCCTGACGGTTTGTTTGCCAAGATGGGGATGCTTGATTTTGCAGGTTCCGCAGCAGTACATTCAGTAGGCGGATGGGCATCACTCGCTGCAGTTCTGGTTCTCGGACCGAGGATAGGAAAATATAAAAAAGACGGAAGCGCTAATGTAATACAGGGACACAGCATTCCTTTAGCCGCACTTGGTGCCTTTATACTCTGGTTCGGCTGGTTTGGCTTTAACCCCGGAAGCGCGCTGAATGCATTTGGAGAGGGCGCGAGCATATCTCATGTGGTGGTTGCTACAAACCTTGCGGCTGCGGCTGGGGGCTTGATAAGTGCATTATTTACCCAGGTGAGGTATGGCAAGGTAGATGCGAGTATGACTATAAACGGCGCTTTGGCTGGTTTGGTGGCAATTACAGCGGGTTGCGCCTATGTAAACCTTTACAGTGCGGCTATAATAGGTGCAGTAGCAGGTGTGCTGGTAGTAATGGCTATAGAGCTTATTGATAAAAAGCATGCTGACGACCCGGTGGGAGCAATTGCTGTCCATGGAGTATGCGGATCATTTGGTGTTATTGCAGTAGGACTTTTCGCATCGCAATCCGTTAATCCGGCTATAAAAGAGAGTGGGTTGTTCTTTGGAGGCGGTTTTCACCTGTTGGGAGTTCAGGCAGCAGGGCTTGTAGTAGTTTCTTTATGGGCTTTCGCTGCTACATTTGGGTTGTTTAAGCTGTTGAAAGCCATATCCGGTATAAGGGTAAGTGCTGAGGATGAAACAGAGGGTATGGATATAAGTGAGCATGGGCTCAGGGCGTACGCACAAACTGCCATTGATGACAGTATTGTATTGGAAGATATAAATGAAGATATTTTTGAGGGCGGATCAAGGTCACAGATGGGTATGAAGCTCGAAGAAACAGTATAAACAGGCAGTTGTTATTTTTGAAGCAGGAGAATCAGAATCTGATTTTCCTGCTTTTGGTATATTGTGCACATTTATGGTATAATATATATATAGTG
Source organism: Clostridia bacterium (assembly GCA_026414765.1). Classification (NCBI taxonomy): domain Bacteria; kingdom Bacillati; phylum Bacillota; class Clostridia; species Clostridia bacterium. The sequence continues at coordinate 95,338 of JAOAIJ010000028.1, forward strand.
TGCATTTTTTGTCAGGAGGAAAAAACAATGGTAGTATGTCCAGACTGTAAAACTGAATATGACGGTAATAAAAAAAGCTGCCCGGTATGCAAGCCTGAAAATAGAACAAAAGATAAGCCTGCGGAAGAGTGGAAATATCTAACCACTGTAAAAAACAATATTGAGTTTGAGATTATCAAAGATGTACTGGAAATGGGGAATATTCCAGTAGTTCAAAAGGTAAAAGGAATGGATGGATATCTTCAGATCATAATGGGAGTCCCTCTCGCAGGGATAGAGGTTTTTGTCCCCGAAGACAGGTTTGAAGAAGCAGTCCAACTGCTGGATGCAAAGTCTGCGGACGAGCTCACAGGGGATGTGGATTAAAGCTATGCACGATATGTTCCTGCTTTTTTGCTATTGACACGTTTATTCAATAAATATACTATTAATATATAATAGAGTGATGCACGTTGTTATATAGACAAAAAATACACTAAATATAGAGGTGGTTTGCATGGCTAAAGATATTAATAAGGATTCTCTGCTTAAACTGGCTGATGACATAATAAATAAGGATGATCAGGTAAAAATAGTGACTCTGAGCGATGAACTTACAATTTCACAAGTAGTTAAGTTTTTTGACAGACAGGGAAGGAATTTTACAAAAACCATGATACAGAACTATGTGAGGGTTGGAGTTCTCCCTCCTCCAATTGATAAAAGGTATTACACAAAAAACCATTTGATTCTTCTGACACTTATCGACAATCTTAAGGCTATTTATTCACTTGAAGAGATAAGGATGGTACTCGAGCCTATAAGAAACAACCCTGAAATCTTTGAAGACGATATTATTAAGACAACTGATGTTTATAAAAACTACCTGACCATGAGAAAGGAATCCTTGGGTAAGTGGAAGGAATCCCTGCCTCAGCTTTTTGACAAGATTGAGGATCTTGTCAGTGAAGATGGTGTTAAAGATGGGGAGAAGAATACTGCCACAGCATTTATGATAGCGCTGACTGTTATGGCAGAGACCATTGCGATGAGGGATCTCATAAATGAAATAATTGTTGAACATATAAAAAAATAAATATCAGTAAAGGGCCTGTAAATTAGCAAGCTGGCTGTGTCAAGGGCTATCGCTTCAAGATACAGGCCTTTTGTGTTTTTTGGCAGCGAGTTGAGGAGATATTTGGAGATAATTAAAGGAAAAAGGCGATAACATGAATAAAATACTAATGGCTGTGAAGGAGCAATGTTTGGGGATGCCTTTTAGTATTGCATAAACCTCAGTTGAGGTATATAGTATATAACAGAGCAGCGAAATACATACAATGGAGTCACACACTATCATGCTACGATGCAATTCAATTATTTTTGAGAAAGGTGGTTATGGATATGTAAATCAGTAGACTATGCATAATAAGGACAGCGGTATACCGTAAAAGGAAAGAGGTTAGGAAATGTCAGTTTTTCTATTTGACAAGTACTTGAAAGTTATAATACCAGGCTACATATTTTATGTTTTGAATCAGAAGCTACAAGCAGTAAGTATTATATGATATATTATACTTATATCGAAGGTATCCTGTTGCATATATTTCCATAGGCTGCCTGGTGTGATTATGTATCGGAGGTGGATAGTTTGCTTTATGTATATATTGGCTGCCTCACTTTTGGAGCGATTTACTCCATTTTATCCCTGGTGTTGGGAAGTCATGGATATGACCATGGGAATATAGATCATGGGAATATAAACCATGGAGATATGCCGTCGCCCTTTAATCCGTTGGTAATTGCGAGTGCCATTACTACATTTGGGGCAGCCGGGCTTATTGCTAAAATCGGTTTTCAGATGGGGAATCTGGTCAGCTCTCTGCTGGCATTGGGTTTGGCAGGAGTAGTAGGTGCAATATTGTTTTTCTGCGTAGTAAGGTTTATGTATGGTTCTCAGTCTGATTCTACATTTTCAAAAAACGATCTGTCAGGGGTTGAGGCAGAAGTGCTTACTCCTGTTCCGCAAAAGGGGCTTGGGGAGGTTGTATGCTTTATTAATGGAGAAAGATACAGTTTGCCTGCAAGAAATCCATATGGAGAAGAGATAAACAGAGGAGAGAAGGTAATAGTAATCAGGGTAGATGAAAACGTGGCAATGGTAACACGTAAAATGGCAATAGATGATCTGGATTTGCAGTACAATAAGAATACAGGCATTAAAGATAGTGAGCGTAATAGTGAAAGTAGTTAAGACATAAGAATTTTATTGCTGTTTGAATATCCTGTGAGCAAGATTCATCCGGTAACGTAAAGGAATAAATAATTTCATCTGATGTTGTGCAGAAAAATAAAAAACAACAATATGGAGGGGGAAGTTGAATGAACACACCATTAATAGCAACTTTTTTAATTGCTGGAGGTGCAGTAGCAATCCTGTTTATAATGATATCGGTATTTGTAAGCAGGTATGTAAAGGTTGGACCCGATGAGGCGTTGATCGTCTCCGGTAGAAAGAAGAAAATGGCTAACGGCCAGGTTGTAGGCTTCAGGATAGTCAGAGGAGGAGCTACTTTTGTATGGCCGGTTCTGGAAGTTGCGAAAACCATATCCCTGAGAATTATGCCTTTGGATGTGAATTCAAGCGCCTATACTTCACAGGGAGTACAGGTAACTGTTGACGGTATTGCACAGGTTAAGATAGATTCCAGTCAGGAGTCTATAGCTACGGCAGCAGAACAGTTCCTGAGCCTTAAAGAGGAAGAAATAAAAAGGATAGCTACACAGACTTTGGAAGGTCATCTCCGCTCAATAGTAGGTAATCTTACAGTGGAAGAAATCAACCAGAACAGGGATGCTTTTGCACAGAAGGTACAGGAACTGGCAGCCGGTGATCTGGCAAACATGGGACTGAAGATCATATCCTTTACGATCAGGGAAATTGCAGATAAGAACGGTTACCTTGAAAGTCTTGGTAAGGCGCAGATTGCAAGAGTTCAGAGAGATGCGGTTATAGGCCAGGCTGAAGCTAAAAGAGATGCAGATATAAAAAGCGCTGAAGCAATGCAGGCAGGTCAGACAGCCAAATTCCTGGCTGAGACAAAAGTAGCTGAAGCTAACAGGGATAAGGAAATGAAGGTTGCTGATTATCAGGCAGCCATTAATGAAAGAAAAGCTGAGTCTGATTTATCCTATGACAAGAAGAAGTATGTTATAGAGCAGGAAGTTCAAAAAGAGGCTATGCAGGTCGAAATAGTAAAGAAACAGAAGGAAATTGAACTTCAAGAACAAGAAGCTCTCAGGAAGGAAAAGGAACTGGAAGCTATAGTAAGGAAGCCTGCTGAAGCAGAGAGATTTAAGACGGAGGTGCAGGCTGAAGCCGATAGAGTAAGAAGATCAAAAGAAGCAGAAGGTCAATCTTATGCGATTAAGGCAGAAGGACTTGCAAAAGCTGAAGCAATAAGAGCAGCGGGTCTTGCAGAGGCCGAAATCATAAAGGCAAAGGGTGAAGCTGAGGCAGCGGCTATGGCAAAGAAGGCTGAAGCATACAAACAGTTTAATGATGCAGCTATGGTTCAGATGGTTATCGAGAAGCTTCCTGATATAGCGGCAGCTGTTGCACAGCCTCTTGCAAAAACCGAAAAGATAGTTATGATAGGGGATTCCGGCGCATCAAAGCTTACAAAAGATATTACAAGTGTAGTGGCACAGTTGCCGGAGACAGTAAAAAGCCTAACCGGGATAGACCTGACAGACATAATCAAGAATTACGCCGGAGTAAATAAAGAAAAGACTACAAAGGTAGATGTTGAATAATACCAAAAAATCGGGCCACTCTCACATGTGGCCTTTTTTTGTATATAGGAAAATATATGTTTTTTTTGCCGAAATATAGTATAATATGGTATCATTATATTGTAATAGTATTGTCTATAATAGAAATGTATAAAATGCAGTTATTGAAGTGAAATGCAATGCAGAGTAGTAGAGGCTATGAACGATGTATGTGCGCATTTATGTGCGGTGAAGGAGCTGGTTTGTTTGGCTGAAAAGAACAAAGTGGATATAAGGATTGCCGGAAAGGAATATACACTTGTCGGTTCAGAGTCTGATGAGTATATTCAGAAAGTTGGTTTATACATAGACAAAAAGATGAATGAAATAATGAGAATAAACAGCAAACTCAGTACCTCAATGGCAGCTGTACTCACTGCAATAAATGTTGCGGATGATTACTTCAAAGCGCATGAAAACGAGGGATACCTTAAGAAAGAGCTGAAAAAAGCAAGTGAGGAGCTTGAAAGGCTGCGGGAGGATAACAGAAGCCTTGTCAGTGAAAATTCCTCAATTAACAGCAAGGTTACCAGTTTGCAGCTTGAACTGGCAAAGAGAGAGGCTGAACTGAATGAGGTAAGAAAGGCAGGGAAATATAGAGCACAGCAGGAAGAGGAAGAATTCTGATTACTTAAGGCATAGTATACACAGATTGAAAAAGTCAGGCATATATTATGAGCTGTATACAGATGTAGCAACTTATTAATTAACCTAATATAATGTGAACAGGGGATGAAGGATATGAAAGATATGATGACTATAGGAGATTTTCTTACTATACTGGCAATCGTGTGTATGGTAGTTGTATGTACATATCTGGTAGTACTTATAAAAAATCTTAATGACAGTGTGAAGATAATAAAAAAGCTGTTGAAGGACAATAAAGACAATATTGATGCAACCTTAAAGGATATGCCGGTAATTTCGAAAAACCTTGTAGACGCGACCTCTACTGCTAAGAATGAACTGGAAACTGTGGGTAACGCAATAAACAGTATTAGTGAGACTGTAGAAATGACCGCGGCAGCGGCAAACAGTATAAAGTCAGGATTCTTCGGGAAACTGAAAAAAACGGTGGACTTTGTCAGTATGGCCGGGAAGGTACTGATTAATGATAAAAAAAGAGAAAGTATTAAGTAGGGCTAAAAAGTACGTTCAATACAGGGGGACGGTTTTGTTGTCTGGGCTTAAAGCCACACAGCAGAACCGTTTCTGTATTTCGTCTGCCTAAAGGAGTATTCAGCCATGAGGATGATATTTTTATTTATTGACGGTTTTGGGATTGGAGACAGAGACAGCAGCAAAAATCCTGTCTTTGCAGCCAGCACTCCAAATCTTGACTATATTTTCAGGAATCATCTGGTTATACCAACAGATGCTACTTTGGGTGTGGAGGGGCTGCCGCAGAGTGCTACTGGGCAGACTGCTATTTTTACCGGTGTAAATGCCTCGAGGATACTTGGAAGGCATTTGCATGGACAGCCCACGGAAACTCTTAAAAAAATCATATATGAAAACAACCTGTTTAAGGAGCTTCTGAAAATGGGTGTAAAGGTTACTAATTCCAACGTGTACCGTGAAGAATATCTGAAGAAAATGATTGATGACAGGGAACGCAGATACCGTCCCTCTGTCACTTCGGTTATGACGCTGTCAAGCACACTGGGCTTCAGAACGGTAAATGATTATAAAGAGGGCAAGGGAGTATATCATGATATAACAGGGAAAATTATTAAGGAGAGCGGGTATGATGTCGATCTGATTACACCTGTAGAAGCTGCTGAGCGCCTGTTTGGTATTAGCAGGGGTTATGATTTTACACTGTACGAGCATTTTATGACGGATATTATAGGACACTTGATGGATATGCCGCTTGCTGTTGCTGAAATAGAGCTTCTGGATAATTTTTTAGGGGGACTTCTTAAGCTCGTTGATCTCAAAGAGGATATAATAATTATTACGAGCGATCACGGGAATATTGAGGATATAAGTGTAAAAACACATACATATAACAGAGTACCAACAATTATCATGGGCAATATACCTGATAAAGCTATGTTGAAAATTGAATCACTGACGGATATAATGCCTGCAGTAATTGAGATATTCAAGGAGAGTAATAATGGACAAAAAAGTTGAGCTGCTTGCACCGGCCGGGGAATGGGATGCATTTGTAGCGGCGGTAGAAAATGGTGCGGATGCGGTTTATCTCGGAGGCAAGCTGTTTAATGCAAGACAGTTTGCGGGAAATTTTGATAACGAACAACTAAAGAAAGCAGTAGAATATGCACATATAAGAGATGTAAACGTATACCTGGCTTTAAATACGCTTATGTCCGACAGCGAACTTCCACAGGCGTTGGAATTCATTACCATGGCATACCTTATGGGAATTGATGGGGTTATTGTTCAGGATATCGGAGCAGCAGCTTTATTAAGAGAGGCTATTCCTGACCTTCCTCTACATGCCAGTACACAGATGACAATTTATAATCTGCAAGGGGTCAGGCTGCTCGAAAAAATGGGGTTCAGCAGAATAGTTCTTGCAAGGGAGCTTTCTCTGGATGAAATTTCCTATATATCGGCCAACACAAATCTCGAAATTGAGACATTTATTCATGGGGCTTTATGCATAAGCTACTCGGGACAATGCTTAATGAGCAGCATCATAGGAGGGAGGAGCGGCAACAGAGGCAAGTGTGCACAGCCTTGCAGGCTGCCGTATGAACTGAATAAGGATGGAAATTACCTTGAAGTTAAGGGGAAATACTTGCTAAGCCCTAAGGATATATGCTCCGTACATGAACTGAAAAGAATTATAGATGCGGGAGTAAAATCATTAAAAATAGAGGGCAGAATGAAAAACCCCGAATATGTTGCCACAGTTGTCAGAATTTATAGGAAATACATAGATGGAGCAATCAATAACGGTGGGAATATGAAGGTCAGTCAGGAGGATGAAAAAACTCTGGCACAGGTCTTTAACAGGGGAGGGCTTTCAGGTGGGTACCTTGGAGGAAAGACCGGGATTGATATGATGTGTTTTGAAAAGCCGAAGAACTGGGGGATATACCTGGGAGAGGTGCTTTTCTACGATAAGGAAAAGAAGACTGTAAAAGTCAGACTAAATGAAGAAATATCCCTGGGAGACGGGATAGAGGTATGGAATGGGGAAAATGAAAGTCCCGGGACAGTGGTTAGTGAGATAAAAATAAACAACATAAACAAAACAGCTGCAGCAAAGGGTGAAATAGCGGTAATAGGTGATTTGAAAGGCAGGATCACAAAGGGAAACAAGGTTTATAAGACATCGGATAAAAATCTTAACACTATGGCAAGAGAGAGCTTTTCTGGGAAGTATTTTATTAAAACCAATTTGGAAGCATATCTTTCAGTCGTTAAAGGACAGCCTGCTGCACTCATAGTGAGTGATGAGAGAGGAAATACGGTTACAGTCAAAGGGGAGAGAATTGCTGAAGATGCAATAAGTAAACCGCTCACAGAGGAAAGAGTCATAGAGCAACTCGGAAAAACGGGAGCATCACCTTTCAGGTTTACAAAGATTGAAGTGAACCTTGAGAAGAATTTATCTCTTCCAATCAGCGAAATCAATGATATAAGGCGGAAGGCTCTGGAGGAGATGGAAGCAAGGAGAGCAAACCGATACTTAAGAAATATTGGTTCATATGCGAATAATAGCCAAAAGAAAATATCACATTTCCCGGGAAATGGTCGAAAAAAAACAGAAGGTGTTAAAATTTCCCTACACTTCAGCAATATGAACGAACGGCTGGATATAGGCAATTTGGGAGCAGACAGGCTTTATATACCTTTTGCATGGATGCTCGACAAAAAAGTAAAGGAAATAACTGGAGCGATAAAAAGCAGCGGCTGTGAAGTATATTTATGGCTTCCTTCCATAACAAGAGGAAACTATGACAAACTGATTGAAAACAATTTACCGGAGATAATAAAGCATGGAGTTGACGGAATACTGGCAGGAAATCCCGGTATTATTGAATATATGAGAAATAACCTTGATATAAAGGTCATGGGTGACTACTCGCTAAATATATTTAACTCTGTTTCAATAGACGAGCTGAATAAGCTGGGCCTGGAGGGCGCAGTGTTGTCTCCTGAGCTGAATCTTGGGCAAATAAAGGATTTGGAAGCAAAAGACAATTTCCGGAAGGAGGCTATTGTATACGGAAGAATCCCTCTTATGACAAGTGAGTACTGCCCTGTAGGCAGTATAGCCGGAGGCTTTGGTAAAAACGCCGGGTGCAGTGCTGCTTGCAGAAATGGTGTTTACAGATTGAGGGACAGGATGGGTATGGAATTTCCCGTACTATGTGATAGAATAGACTGCAGAAGCGTAATACTTAATTCGAATGTATTGTTTGTACCGGATAGTCTTGACAAAATCAGTAAATCAGGGGTGGATTCCATAAGGCTGAATTTTACGGATGAGCAACCTGATGACATATACGAGATTATACGGATGCACAGGGATGTGTTATCCCATGGAATATCTGCTGCTGAAAGATACAGTTCCCTGATTCGCACAATAAAAGAAAAAGGTTTTACAAAAGGGCACTTTTTCAGGGGGGTATAAAAATACGGTATTTGACATAAGGTTTATTTCACTTTGTATCGTAAAATAATGGAGGGATTCGAATGGATAATAATGTCGAGGTGTTTATAGAAATATGCAGGGAAGGTGCTGTACTACCCTCTTATGCTAAGCCGGGGGATGCAGGAATGGATGTCTGTGCAGCAGAAGATGTTTACATAAAACCAGGAGAGACTGTTATCATACCTACAGGAATAAAGCTGGCAATACCTGATGGATATGAGATTCAGGTCCGCCCCAGGAGTGGAATATCCCTCAAGACACCTTTAAGGATTACAAATTCTCCCGGAACAATAGACAGTGGGTACAGGGATGAACTGGGAATCATAATGTCGAATACTTCAGAGGTTCTGAACAGCAGCTCTGAGGAAATGATATCCATAGATGAGAAGGGGAATAAACGGGGTACGTATAAAATAAAGAAAGGTGACAGGGTTGCACAAATAGTACTGCAGGTAGTTCCTAAGATGAAGTTTACGGTGGTAGACTCGGTGCGGGATATAGGAAATGACCGTGGTGGTGGGTTTGGATCTACGGGGACAAGATAGTGTAGGAAGGTGGAAAGAAGGAACGCCTATGCTGGCATGCCGGTATAGGAGGCTTTGTGAAAGTAAAGCTTTCATCCTGTAATAAGGATGAAAGCTTTTTTTGTGCGAAAAGATTTAGCACAAGAGTATACCCGGAAGAGGTGGTAATGCAGGTTTTGTACGTTTATTTTTATTAAGTTACAAATAATACAAAATTCTACATAAATGGAAGTTGTAACAAATGCATACAGGTGTTACAATGTCATAGTATACCATTAATTACAATAATTTGGGGAAAATAAGACTATTTGGGAGGGTGAAATGAGGAGGTATTTATCGGCTGCGCTATCATTTATACTTGCATTTTCGCTATTTCCGTCGAATATTTCTTTTGCGGAAACAGACGATTATGGAAACAGCTTTGCATCTGCAGTTGAAATTCAGGTTGACAACGAAGTTCAAGGTAATATAGAGATTGCGGGGGATACGGATTTTATCAAGGTTACTCCGGCAGCTGCCGGTATGTACATCATACAGAGTAAGGGGACGACAAATGTCAGAGGTTTTTTGTATGACAATCTTGAAAAGACACTTGCTTTAGATGACAACTCCGGTACGGGAAACAACTTTTATATTGCCTGTCCGTTAGCTGCCAATGTAACATACTATATAAAAGTTAATCATTATTCGGGAACTGGAACAGGCAGCTATAGTGTAATAGTATCAAGGGTGTCAGATGATTACGGTAATAATGATTCATATGCCAGCCCTATTGAAGTTAACTGTGAGCTGCAGGGAGCTATCGAATATGCCTGTGATACCGACGTATTCAGGTTCATACCTCCAGTGTCGGGAGCGTATAGCTTTGAAAGTACCGGAACTACAGATACTTACGGCTATGTAGCCAGGGCGGGCAGCAATACCCGGCTGTGTACAGGCGACAATATTTCGGCTGCAAACACCAACTTCCTGATGAGTGCTACACTTACTGCAAACCAGGCCTACTATGTATATGTAAATCATAAAAACAGCATGGATATGGATACTGCAGGTACGGGGCCGTATGGGTTAAAGGTATATGCTATTCCGGATGATCACGGAAATGATTACACTACTGCAAAACAGGTAGAGATAGGAACTGAAATTGCGTGCAGTATCGAAAGTGCAGGGGATACAGACTACATAAAATTTATACCTTCAGCCAGCGGAACTTATACGATACAGAGTACAGGAACATCAGATATGATTGGCGCTCTGTTTAATTACGCAAAAAGCGTTCTTTGCAGCAATGATAACGCTGGGCTGGGACAAAACTTCTATCTGAACAGTTATTTATACGCGGGCGAGACATATTACATAAAATCAAATCATGCGCAGAATACTATGACAGGTGCTTACGGCATTAAGATTAGCCAAGTACCCGATGATTTCAGGAATGATGCCAATAATGCTTCTGAAATCTCCCTGAATAATGAGATATCCGGCATAATAGACTATGCCTGTGACACCGATGTATTCAGGTTCATACCTGCAGCGTCCGGAACCTATACCTTTGAGAGTACCGGGACTACGGATACCTATAGTTATGTAACAGGGACAGGCAGCAATACCTGGCTGTGCACAGGCGATAATGCTTCGGCTGCAAACACTAACTTCCGGATGAGTGCTGTGCTTACAGCAAATCAGACTTACTTCGTATATGTTAAACATGCAAAAAACTCTGATATGGATACTGCGG
>JAOAIJ010000029.1 GCA_026414765.1 Clostridia bacterium
CAGATGTGTATAAGAGACAGGATCACAACTCCGCTTTATGCATACCCTGTAACAGACAAAGAAAATGATGCTATCTGGAAGAATAAGATAGCAGCTACTGATAAGGAAAATCAGGAAATCAAGGTAAGAGGTTTACTCGCTGGCGGAACTAAGGTATTGATGCCTAATGTTGACCTAACCGGTGCTGACATCGCAAATAATAAAGTCGGTATCATCCTGAATAGCTATGGCGTAGGCAATACTAGCCGCTTTGCAACAGTTGGCAATTATGTATATGCTCTTCCTGTAGGCACTAATGAAACCGGAGCAGAATCTACAGTATATGCACAGGTAAGGGGATATGACAAGGTTGTTTACACACCAACAACAACAGTTAAATCATCCAATGTAGCTCCAACAGCTCAGAGTGCAGCAGTAAGCTTGTACGGCGCAACCAGAAGTGGTACAGATGTTAAGTTTACTGAACAGCCTGTTGTTAAGAAGGCTGAAGGTTACTACGAAGTATCTCTTGCAAACTTTAAGAAGTTCTTCATTGGCGACCCGACAGCTAGCCCAGTATTGCCAGCAAGAAGCATGAGTGCTACAGGTGATGCAGGCATCAGATTCAGATTTGCAGATCAGTACGGTAAATCTGATAAGGAAGACACCTTCCACGGCCCAACAAACCTGATGGTAGTATCCAGCACTAGCGGTAAGTACACTATCGGTAGCGGAAAATACCTCCAGTTAGTAGGTAGCGCAGTAGCTGAAGCAAACGATGAAATCGTAATGTCAGCAGCTAAGGATGGTAAGTCCATCACTGTAACTCTTAGAATTACTGAGTAATTAATAACTGAAATAAAAAGACACCTCACAAATTTTGTGAGGTGTCTTTTTTCTGTTACAATTTCTTTACACTTAATTCCCCTATGTTGACTGGCAAAATTTACGATGATATAATTAGTTTGAATTCAGGATAGGTAAACTTTGCTTACCCTGAGAAAAGCAACACAAGCTGGGTTATATTACTGGGGAGCGGACCCGGCTCTAAAATAAGGCTCACCCAAAATAATATTACAGGAGGATTTGAGAGCATGAGAAATCTCAAGAAATTTTTGGCAATAGTAGTTGCTATCGCTGTTATGATGACAGCTATGGTTCCTGCTTTCGCAGCAGAAACTACTATGACAGATGCAAAAAAAGCTGAAACCCTCAAAGTTCTTAGGGGTGGAAACGACGGAGTTACTGATGCATACCTTGCAACAGAATCATCAAGATTCCAGTCAGCTATGGTTCTTTTAAGGCTTGTTGGTAAATACGACGCAGCAGAAGCTTTTGATGCAACCGGTAAGGAAACTTTTAAAGATCAAAATTTGGTTGGTTGGGAAAAAGGTAAAAACATACTTGCATACCTGAAGGCTCATCCTGAGTTTGGTTTTACAGGTATCAAAGGTGGAACAGAGTTCGGTGTAAATCAGATTTTAGTTCCACAGCAGGCTTACAAGATTCTTCTTCAGGCTTTGGGATATACTCAGACTACAGCTACTGTAAAAGGTGACTATGAGTATTCAAAAATCCTTGAATTTGCAGCTGAAAAAGGTTTGACTAAAATAGCTGACCTTACAAAGGTTACTAACAACGACTTGGCAGTAGCTATCGTTGAAACTTTAGCTGTAAAAGTTAAAGGTACTGAAAAAACTCTTGTTGAAAAGTTAGTAGAAGAAAAAGTTATAGCTCAGGCTGATGCTGAAACTACTGGTCTTATAAAAGTAACAGCTCTTTCAGCTACAGCAGCTCCTACTGGTGCTAAGAAGTTAACCGTAACTTTCAACCAGGCAGTTGATTCAACAAAGGCTACCTTCGATGTTAAGAAGGGTACAATTGCTGTAACTAAGAAGGAAACAACATGGGATTCCGCTAAGAAGGCTGCAACTATAGAATTAAACAGCAAAATGACTGCTGGTGATTATACTGTAACAGTAGGCGGTATCGAAATTGCTACTAAGGAGTACAAAGTTACTGTTAAAGATGAAACAGTTACTAAGATTACCTTAGGAACTACTTTGGTTATGGACAGATCAAACGCTAAAAAGGCAACTACAGGCTATAAAGTATACAATCAGTATGACGAAGAGATTACAAACGGAACAGCTTTAACAATTTCAGCAGGTAAAGCTCAGACAAGCGCAACTGCAAACGGTTCAAATGCTACTATTACACTGGATAATACCGGTGGAGCTGATTTTGCTAAGGACGAAAAAGTTGCAGTAACAGCTATCCATGTTTCAAGTGGTACTAATGCATCAGCTGTTCTTACAGTTGTTGACAAGGCTTCAGTAGCTGAAATAGCAATTGAAAAATTGTGGAATGCAGATGGTAAGACTTTAACAGCTGGTGGTGGTGCAGAACCTTCAACAAACTTCTTCCTCGTTGTAACTGCAAAAGACCAGTATGGTAATGAAGTAACAAGCACTGGTGCTATTGAAGCAGACGTAATCGTTACAGTATCAGATTCTTCTAAAGTTGATGTTAAGGGTGGAGCTGGAAACCCTGATTTCGAAACTAAGAAGATAGACGATAAAGACAGAACAGTATTGGCTCTTGCTGATACTCAGGCTGAAGGAACAAGCACAGTTAGAATGATAGCTAAATCTACTGCTAAAATGGCATCATTTGATGTAGTAGTAAAAGCAGCAGTTAAAGCTGACAGCTTTACATTTACTGCTCCTGATGTAGCAGTAGCTGGTGAAAAGTTCAATATACCTTTCTCAGCAGTTGACCAGTTCGGAGCTGCTTTGACAGATGAAACAGCACTTGATCTTGTTAGCACAAAGACATTCACATTCAATGGTTATTCTGCAACAGTTGACTTCAAACGTGACCATGTTAAAGGTGTAACTAACCTTGAAATTGATACAACTACTGCTAACTCAACTCAGAAGAAAGAAGGAACTGGAACACTTACAATCGTCACTCAGACTGGTAAGATATATACATTAACTGTAGCAGTTAAAGATCCTGCTAAGTGTGTTGCAATCGGCGGAATCAAAGATTTGACAACTACACTTGCTAAGGGTGCTACAGTAGATGTTACAACATCAAAAATTATAGTAAAAGACCAATATGGTAGAGATATCACTGCTCCTCTTGGAACAGCTGCTGGTGTATACAGAATTATAGTTGAGTCTTCAGCTACTGACAAAGTATATGCACAGGCTAATGATACTATACGCACAATGGCAAGAATTGACGGTCAGGCTGGAACTGATAAGGTTGTACTTGAAGCAAAAGCTAAAGGTACATCTACTGTAACTATCAAACTCCAGAAGGGTGACGGAACAGCTATAGACAACACTGAATATACATTCACTGTAACTGTAGTTGAAAAAGCTGACGTTGCTTCATATGAATTAGCTGCAATGGCTAAAGCATATGTTCAGGATCCTTTAGTTAACGACCATGGTGTGGAAATAGTTGTAAACGGTGTTAAAGCTGACGGTACAAAGGTAGCGGTGCCTTCATCCTACTACAGTGTACAGCTTGCTACTACCGACACTAATGTACAGTATAAATCTGCAGCAAACAGAGTATACGCATACTATGGAGCATCTGTAGACAGTACTTCTAAGGAAGCAACTATACCTGTAGTTGTAACTGTATTCGGTGCAAATGGTCCTGTAGTAGTAACTGGTAGCGTAGTAATTTCAACAAAAGTTCCTGAAATTGCTGATTTCTATCTTGCGGATACAGATACAACAGTTGCAAGTGGATTTAAAGTAACTGATAAAGCTGCTAAAGCAGTTTCAATAGCAGCAGGTGATATTACAAACGCAGCTACATTGTCTACTAAGATAATTGCTGTACTCAGAGCAAAAGATCAGTATGGGGCTGACTACACAGTAACTGCTAGTGATATAGCAGCTTCAGTAACATCAAACATCTCTACTAGTGATCGTACTATAAGCGGTGTAGATGGTTCAAGTACAACTAACTTACAGGCTGGTGACACATTCAGCATGACTGTAATAACTAAGACTAATAAAGTGTTGGTTATTAAGGTAGTTGTAGTATAATATCAATAAAAATAGTTAGTGAGAAGTGCCGATTTTATCGGCACTTCTTTTTTATTATAATAAGTAGTCCCCCCTGGCTACACCAAGAGAGAGAAATATCTTTAGACTTAAGCAGGAAAATAAGGCCTCTGATGCTGAAATATCGAAATTTAGTTACAATAATTTTACTTTTATTAATTATTAATATTTGCTAATGTGTGTAGCCGCCTAAGGAATTGACTTAATAAAATTATTAATATACAATAAAATTAAAAAACCGTGAGCTATTCATTATCAACAGAGTAATTCTGTTTTTTTATTGTTACAATTCAAAATTCTTTTATTAGCTTTTTTAGTACTATGGGAATAGAATAATAAGCATACATAGTAGGCCACAAAATTTGTGAGGAAAATAAGGAGAGGTAGTCAGATGTCAAGTACTAATAAAAGGAGAAGGAAAGCAGAAAAATTGACTCAGAAATATGATATTTACTTTTTAATACCTCTGGTTTTAATATTATCAATAGTTCCAACTATTGTACTAATGAAACCCATACAATTGAAAGGGATATCTGCTGAAACATGGATTTCACCTCAAAGTGTGGATTTTTTTAGCTATTACAAGTCTGTAATATTTATAGTTTTCAGTTCTTTATTGTTGATAACATTTGTTTTTAGAGTGGGTATGCAAGGTTTGGAAACTAAAAAATCCATATATTATTATCCTTTAGGCATTTATGCATTAGTGGTCATAGTATCTCTTATCGCTGCTAAATACCCTGATGTAGCGCTATTTGGTTATGTTGAAAGGTATGAAGGTACTCTGGTGCTCCTTGGATATATTATTGTTATGGTTGTTGGCATGAATCTTGCTAAAGGAGAAAGGACAATCAAGATATTGGTTGCTTCAATACTTATTTCTGCAGCCATCATCGCCCTCATAGGAGTATTTCAACTTATCGGCTGGGACTTTTATAAGTCAGTACTTGGAAAACAATTAATTGTTCCTTCTCTATATGCTCATATAAGGGATCAGTTGAATTTTACTTTCCCTAAGCACCAGGTATATACTTCAGTGTATAATCCGAACTATGTGGGAAGCTATGTTGCTCTTATTTTGCCTGTTTTAGTTGGACTTACCTTATACTTTAAAAATATATTTCAAAAGATAGGCTTATTTTTATTCAGTTGCTGCCTGATAGTTTCTCTGATCGGCTCAGGTTCAAAGACAGGTATGGGTATATCAGTAGTTGCATTTATATTACTGATAGTTTTTTTGAGAAAGCCAATTATCAGTAACTATAAATTCATTGGGGTAATGGTTATTGCAAGCATCGTACTTTCAGTAGGAGCAAATATCGTATCTAACGGTTTCTTGTACTATAAACTTTCTTCTGTTGGTGAGAGTATAATAGAGTCTGTAAGAATTGCTAAAAAAGACAGTTCTGTAAAGAAAAAGCTAGATAGGCTACAGGCTGTGTTTACGGACCGAGATGAGATGAAAATAAAAACTGAAAAAGCTATTCTTATATTAAAGAATGTGAAATCACAGATTATTTTTTTAGATGGCAATAAGAATTCCTTAGATACAATAACTGATGATGGAGGTAGTATCGGGTTCAGAAATGAAACGTATTCAGACATTAAGGTTACAGTAAGGAATAATGGCGGCAATAGTACCGTCTATGTAAGCGGTAAAGAAATATTATTCTTTCTGACCAAAGAAGGTTTTAAAGTTCCAAGTGTGCAAAATAGATTGATAGATGCTGGAAATCCACCAAAATGGGGGTTCGTTGGAATAGAAGATTTTGCGTCAGGAAGAGGCTTTATTTGGTCTAGAACTTTGCCAATGTTAAGGGATACTATCATTTTTGGTCACGGTGCTGATACCTTTGCTATATTCTTTCCACAGGATGATATAGCTGGTAAATTACTTGGTCTAGATAGTTCCATCATAGTAGTCGATAAGCCGCACAATATGTATCTTCAGATGGCAGTAAATACGGGTGTAGTTTCAGTATTAGCGTTTTTGTTCATAATATTTGCATATACGGTATCATCAATTAGAATATACATTAAAGCGAGACTGGATTCATTTTTGGGCATAATAGGAGTAAGTGTTTTTATTGGAGTTTTGAGCTATTGCCTTACAGGTATTTTTAACGACAGTACCATTTCTGTAGCTCCTGTATTTTGGACCATGCTGGGTATAGGCATTTCAATAAATGGTATTATTAAAAAGCAAATAGCTTGAGTTTGCATATATAGTTTTTTTGCTTATATTAAGTGTATATTATTAATATGTTTCAATCATATTAATAAATACTGGAATTGACTTATACAGACTAATGTAATAAAATAGTCATGTTCATATAATGAACATGACTATTTTATTACATTTTGTCCTGAGAGGAAAATATTTATATGAAAATGAAAAAAGATACTAGTACAGTTGATTTTGTTTCAGTCTTAAAAGGTTTTATTTATTGTTTAGTTTTCATTGTAATATTTTATCCACCCTTCATAAGAGGACTCTTCTTTGATGAAGAGATATTTCCTACTGAAGTTTTTGTTCTGTTGCTGTTTGCTATATATTGGATTTATAAATCTCTTAAAAAAGATAAGAAATTTCTCCAAACTCCATTGGAATATGGTACTTTTTTATTAACAGTCATATATTTTATCAGTATATTTGTTTCAGCAAATATTCATCTTGCTGTTTCAGAATGGCTCAAATATGTAATGTATTTTTCTGTTTTCTTTATTCTGTCAGATATTATTAATTCTTATAAAAGCAAAATGAGGGTTTTAGGTGTAATGGTTGCTGCTACAGTCGGAGTTTGCATATTAGGATTTGATGGTGCAACTGGAGGTAGTATAGCGAGCGTATTCAATAGTATATTTAGTGGCTTAGGACTGAGGATTAAGTTCTTTGACTTATATGTCAATAATAGAATGACTGCTTCTATACAATATCCTAATGCCCTGGCTTCTTATTTGATGGCTGTATTTTTTATAGTTATGCCAATCAGTATATATACCGTATCAAAGCTTAAAAGAACGGTTTCTTTTATTGTATGTACTTTTATACTAGTAACATTCTTACTTACCTTAAGTAGAGGGGCTTTCTTGTTCTTACCTGTGGCCGCATTTATCTTTATTTTACTTCTTCCGAAAGGTTTTAGAGTCCGGGGTTTTATAAATGTAGCTATAATTGCCATAGTTTCATCTAGTATTGCTGTTTTGGAGTATATGAATATTTCAGGCACTAGAGAAAAGGCTTTAATTATTTGGTTAGTCCTGTTATTAGGGTTAGGTATTTCTGCTGTGTTTTCTGCTATTTCTGATAAAGTTATAGCATGGTTTGAACACCTTAATTGGAAGGTATATTTATGTGGAGTAATAACACTTTGCTTACTAGGTTTTGCGGCTATTATTTATGTGCTTAATGCTTATGAACCAATGCAAGTGTCAGAAACTGTAAAGAAAAGTATAGTATTAGAGCCGGGTAGCAGATATAAACTACTATATGATATTGATGCAAAAAATAATTCTGGTAATGCTTACACTGTAAGATTAACTGCACAAAAAGAGACAGACATCATCTTTGGTGAAGAAAAGCAGCTAGTAAATATGGTAGGAAAAAATACCAACGGTAGAGAGACACGTGAAGTTACATTCTTTGTTCCAAATGGATTAAAGATTGTAAATATATATTTTAGCAGTAGTGATACTAACCAAGCTGCCATTCTTAATAATGCAAGAATAATAGAAAAGGACTCGGGTAAAACAGTAAAAAGCATACCTATGAAACATAGATTTCTACCTGATAATATAGCTTCCAGGTTTGAGAACTTATCTGTTTCCAAAAGTGCTATAGAAAGAAAGATTTTTTATGGAGATGCTTTTAAGATTTTAAAGGATAATTTGATATTGGGTGCAGGTGGTGGGGCCTGGTTCATATTGCATCCTTCTTATCAGTCATATAGCTATTCTACCACTGAGACTCATAACTATTATCTGCAGCTAGCTCTAGAAACTGGAGCAATAGGGTTTGTAATAATTTTATTCATAATTGTTTCACTAATAGCTATGTTTTTACGTGAGTACAGATACACAATGAAGAGTGATTTTAAAGAGAGGATTCTGCAAACAGGTATCTTCACAGCTATTATAGCAATGTTAATGCATGCTATCATTGATTGGGATCTTTCAATGTCAGCTGTGTCACTACTGCTCTGGGAACTTATGGCATTATTTAATTCTAGGTATAGGAATGGTAGGGAAGACAGGGAATTGATGTACAAGAAAAACTTTGTGAATAACATACTTTCAGTTATCAGTAGAGCTCAAAGGTTTAAGATTATACAAGTCTACCCTGTCATTGGTATTGTATTAGCACTTGTAATATTGATAATTCCATTTAGGTTTAATATGGGGTTCATTTTTGGAAAAGAAGCTGCTTTAGCTTCAGTAAATAATGATTCCCAGAGAGCTTTTGACTATATGAAAAGGGCTGTAGCAGCAGATCCTTTGATGGATGGATATAGGATTGACTATGCAAACTTGCTAGTGACGAAGAAGGATGTTACTCAAAAAGATATTGATTTAGCGATAGAGCAAGCGGAAGGTGCAGAAAAGTATGGTAAATATAAGTTAGATGTAATAAATAAACTAGGTACATTTTATTTGTTTATTAATCAAGTTGAAAAGGGCTTAAGCTTTTTTGATTATGGTAATAAGTTAGCACCTTTAGATATAAACCAATGGGAGAAAAGAATTGATACGTATAAAAAGGTTGCTCTTTATAACTTCAGCCAAAATAACAATCAAAATGCAGTACAAGTTATAGATAGAATGAAACATATATTTGATGATGCAGTGAAAGCCAATAAAAGCAATTTAAATCCATTTATATTCTCTGCCCAATCCATGGAAGCATATGAAAAGCTTAAGTATATTAAAGACAATTTGGGCAAGCAAAATTTTATAGATTATGAAAAAATAAAACTGTATAATGTGTTTGATTTGGATATAAATTCAGATGGTGTTCCAGATCAATGGAATATAAAGAAAGATAGTAATATTAAAACTATAAATGACTTTAAAAGTTTTAATATTGAAATTCCAGACAATAATGAGACTTATATCAGCACTAGAGGTCTCGGACTATTGCCAAATAAAACTTACAATATTAATGCAAATATTCAGACAGGAAGTCAAAGTTTACAAATACCATTTACTATTGATGGGGCTACCGATGTCAGTGGGTTTCTGTCACAATCAGTAGGAACCACTTATACCGCTTCATTTAAAACCCCAAATAATATCACACAATATGATGTTAGCCTAAAATTAATAATAAAAGGAAAGTTTAAGTTAAGCAATATAAGCATTATTGAACAGTAATCAATAAAATTTTTATCATGAATGGGTGTATAGTCTTGGATAAAGAATATGAAATATTACAGTATATATCTATGGATAAAAACGTAACGCAAAGGAAAATAGCCGAAAAAGCAGGTTTGTCTTTAGGAGCTGCAAATATACTAATAAAACGGTTAATAAAAAAAGGTCTTATTAAAATAGAACACGTTAATAGTAGAGCTGTTAGATATATGCTGACTCCGACAGGTTTTATTCAAAAAACGCAAAGAGCATGTGAGTTTATAGCTTATTCGTATAATTATATAACTGGTTTAAATTCTAAAATCAAGGGGATGTTAAATGAAAATACAAGACTTGAAAGAGTATATCTCCTTGGTGTTCATAATGAGCTATATGATATTGTTTCAAATGCAGTTCGAGAAGTTGGTATAGCTTTATATAGCGTTTCAAGTGCCCAATTGGACAGTTTCGATAAAAATGTTGAATATATTGTTCTCTGTTGGGATTACGAAAATGAATTATTACTAACTGAAAAAGGTATTAAGTATGTAAACTTGTTTAATTTGTAGACAAATAATAGACCAGATTATGTGAATTGGTGGGTGTATATGGAGGATAACACGTATTATAAAAAGAAAATCTTAGTAGTTGGTGGTACTGGTACTATTGGAAAAAGGCTTGTCAACGAACTGCTAAAGCATGAACCTGAAGTAATCAGAGTTTTCAGCCGTGATGAGTTTAAACAATTTGAAATGGAAAATGAATTAGGCCACAAAGACAATATAAGGTATTTGATTGGTGATGTTAGAGACTATGAGAGAATTGAAAGAGCGAGTAAAGGTATAAATGTAATTTTCCATTTGGCAGCAATGAAACATGTTCCTGCTTGTGAATATAACCCATTTGAAGCAGTAAAAACTAATGTTATTGGAACCCAAAATTTAATTATTTCTGCAATTAAGAATAATGTTGGGAGAGTTATCTTTACAAGTTCTGATAAAGCTATAAGTCCTACTAATGCTATGGGCGCTACTAAGCTATTAGCTGAAAAACTAATTTCAAGTGCAGATTATAACAAGGGTGAAGCTAAAACAATATTTTCAGCTGTACGTTTTGGGAACGTTATGGGCTCAAGAGGGTCTGTTATTCCTTTGTTTAAGAAACAAATACTTGAAAGTAAAGAAATAACGGTTACTAATCCTGAAATGAGCAGGTTTATGATGTCAATAGGACAAGCTGTTTCATTAACTATGAAAGCGGCTCTAGTATCTACTGGTGGGGAGGTTTTTGTTCTTAAAATGCCAGTAGTGAGAATAAAAGACCTTTGTGAAGTAGTTATTGAAGAAATGTGTAAAAAGTATGGTATGAATAAGGAATCAATTAGGACTAAAGTTGTTGGACTTAGACCAGGAGAAAAGATGTATGAAGAATTAATGACAAAGGAAGAATCATTTTCTACTTATGATTTGGGCGAGATGTTTGCCATAACTACCGGGTTACATGAAAAGGATTATGAAAGTACTTATAAAAATTATAGGAAAGTAAATGAAATGAGTTACAGCTCCGAAGAGCAAGAACCCATAAGTAAGGATCAAATAAGAGATATTATTCTAAGCGAATCATTGTTATAGAGGTGAAAATACTATGAGAGTATTACTAACAGGTGGAGCAGGTTTTATTGGTAGATGGGTAGCAAAAAAGTTGATAGAAATGGGGAATGATGTTTGGATCCTTGATAATCTATCAAACGGGCGAGTTGAAAATTTAGAAGAGTTTAAAGAAAGTAAGCAACTTAAAGCTTTTATTAATGGCGATATAAAGGATAATGATTTACTAAGTACACTTTTTGAAAACAAAATTGATATATGTTACCATCTTGGAGCGAGTATTAATGTTCAGGATAGTATCGATGATCCGGAAACCACTTTTAATAATGATGTTATTGGTACATTCAATGTACTTGAGTTATGTAGGAAATACCATACAAGAATGGTGTTTATGAGTACCTGTATGGTGTATGATAGAGCAAATAATGAAAACGGTATTATTGAAAGCCATCCCTTAAAACCTGCTTCACCTTATGCTGGAGCAAAAATATCAGGAGAAAACTTAGTTCTTTCATATTGGTATGCTTACAAATTACCTGTTACTATCTTACGTCCGTTCAATACGTATGGTCCATTCCAGAAGAGCGGTGGAGAAGGAGGAGTAGTTGCCATTTTCTGTAAACGCGCACTAGGAGGAAAGGATTTAAATATATATGGAGAGGGTAAGCAAACTCGAGATCTTCTATATGTTGAAGACTGTGCAAGGTTTGTTATAGAAGCAGGTTTAAACGATATGGCTATAGGGGAAACGATTAATGCCGGAACAGGTTATGATATAAGTATAAATGAACTTGCAATGCGTATATGTGGGGATAGCAGTAAAATAAAGCATGTTGAACATATACATCCACAAAGTGAAATTCAGAAGCTACTGTGTAATTACAGCAAGGCAAGTAAAATACTGTCATGGAGACCTGAGATATCACTTGACGAAGGTATTGCAAGAACTATGAAATGGATTAGTGAAAATCCCTCACTTGTTTAGGGAGAGAGTATGAAAATATATTATTAATGAATAAAACAAAAAAGTATAGAGGTAAAGGTGTAATATATAACTATTTATTTTCATCTATAATAAAAAAAGTTAGGGTATAGAAAGAACATGTCCTAATGCTAAGTCGTTATATCAAAATACCATTACTCTTCCTTTATATCCTAGCTTAAGTACTGAAGGTATTAAGTAAGCTATAGAGTGTATAGGAGATCTGCGACAATTGTTTTGAGGTGATATTAAAATGATTCTAGCAATTATTCAAGCAAGAATGGGCTCATCAAGGCTACCAGGTAAAGTTCTAATAGAGTTATTAGGAAAAACTGTTTTGTGGCATGTGGTTAACAGGGTAAAACAAAGTAATTTAGTAGATAAGGTACTAGTTGCGACTAGTACTAATGAAAAAGATGATCTTATAGTACAAGAATGTAAAAGATACAATATCAATTGTTTCACAGGAAATGAAAATGATGTACTAGATAGATTTTATAACGCTGCTGTCAAATATAGTTTACGTGAAAATGATAGTGTCGTAAGGATTACTGCAGACTGTCCACTGATAGATCCAAAGGTAATAGATAATGTAATCTCTGTATATCTCAACAATAAATGTGACTATGCATCAAATATCAATCCGCCGACTTTTCCTGACGGATTAGATATAGAAATATTTAAATTTTCAGCACTGGAAAAAAGTTATAGAGAGGCTAGACTCACTTCTGAAAGAGAACATGTGACTTTATACGTTAGAAATCATCCAGAATTATTTAGTACAGTAAATTTTGAGTATGAAAAAGATATATCAAATCTTAGATGGACTTTAGATGAAAAGGAAGATTTAGATGTAATACTTAAAATATATAGAAATTTATATTTAGAGAATAATATTTTTTTCCTTGGAGATATTTTGGATTTGTTAGAAAAAGTGCCGGAAATCTCAAAGGGAAATATTATGTTCAAGAGAAATGAAGGATTGGAAAAGTCTCTAAAAAATGATAAAGCTATATAATATTTTCATAATAAAATGAATTGTTAAAATATAAAGTTTTTAGTGGAGGATTATTGAATATGAACGAATTAAAAAGGTGTTCAAAATGTACTATTCCTGAGACTCACGAAACAATAACTTTTGATAATGTAGGTGTATGCAATATTTGTTCACAACACCAATATAAGAAGGAAAATATAGATTGGGAAGCAAGACATAAGGAGTTTATCGAAATAATCGAAGAGTATCGTGGGAAAAATGATTATGATTGTTTAGTTCCTTTTAGTGGAGGAAAAGATAGTACCTTTACTCTATATGAGCTTGTTGAAAAGTATAAACTTAAACCTTTGGTAATTTCCTTTGATCATGGGTTTTATAGGCCCCAGGTAGAGGAAAACAAGCTAAAAACTTTTAGGAAGCTGGGGGTAGATGTTCTTAAGTACACACCTAATTGGAAGGTTGTAAAAAAATTGCTGCTTGAAAGTCTTAAAAGAAAAGGGGATTTCTGCTGGCACTGTCACACCGGTATTTTTGCATACCCTATGCATATAGCAGTAAAATTTAAGGTTCCCCTTGTTATATGGGGAGAACCTAGTGCAGAATATACATCATACTATTCATATGATGATGGCATTGAAGAGGTTGATGAAGAAAGATTTAATCGTTTTGTTAACCTTGGTATTACCGCTGAGGATATGGTAGGAATGCTTGATGGTACGGTAACAATGAGAGATCTAACGCCGTTTACTTACCCCAAATTAAAAGATTTAAAGTCTATAAATTACAGATCTTTTTGCTTAGGAAGTTATATTCCGTGGGATGTAAAGAAACAATCTGATTTAATTAAAAAAGAACTGGGATGGCAGGAAGAGGAAGTTGAAGGGGTATTACCGGGATATGGATATGAAAAGATTGAATGTCAAATGCAGGGTGTAAGAGATTATCTTAAGTATATAAAAAGAGGATATTCTAGGGTCTCTCATCTTACAAGTATAGATATTAGAAATGGTCGTATGAGCCGTGAGGAAGCAATGAAATATATTAAAGAGTATGAGGGGAAACGGCCCGCTAGTCTTGATGTCTTTCTTGACTATGTAGGTATTTCGGAGGAGGAATTTAACGAAATTGCTGTTAGCCTTATGGTACATCCCAATAGAGTGAATCCGGAAAAGCTTGGGAAGGGAAATCAAGTTTGGGATCAGAGATTATGGTATAGGGAGAATACAAAAGGACTTTCGCTAAAAGAGCTAGTTAAGGACTATGATTATATAAAATCAGAAAATGAGATATTGAAGGCGGAGTTGGATAGATTAAAGGGAAATAAGTAGATTTTGCAAACTATTTTATTAAGGAGAATCCTAAATATGATTGCAATAATTGATTATGGGATGGGCAACACGTTTTCCGTATTCAATGCTTTAGACTATATAGGAGTTGAAGCGGTTATTACAAATAAGGAGACGGAAATAAAGAATGCTGATAGGATTATCCTTCCAGGTGTCGGTGCATTTGGTGATTGTATAGAAAACTTAAAACAATTAGGGTTAAAGGATCTTTTAATGGAAGAAGTAGTAGAAAAAGGTAAGCCATTTATGGGGATTTGTCTGGGAATGCAGGTTTTGGCTGATTACGGTACGGAAAAAGGTATATTTGAGGGTCTAGGGTGGATAAAGGGTAATGTTCAGAGATTTCTAGTTGAGGATCAGTCCTTGAAAATTCCCCATGTAGGCTGGAATGACATAAATATTGAAAAAGAAACCCCACTATTTAAAGGTCTAATAAAAGAGCGGGCTTTCTATTTTGTACACAGTTATCATTTTGAGGCACAAAATAAAGAAGAAGTTTTAGCAACCTGCGACTATGGTGGGAATTTTAATGCAGCTTTAATCAAAGACAATATTTTCGCTACACAGTTTCATCCTGAAAAAAGCCAAAAGAATGGACTAATTGTACTGGAGAACTTTGTTAAGTGGAGGGTCTGAATTTGCTAAAAAGAAGAATTATTCCAACCTTACTATTAAAAGACGGAAGAATGGTTAAGGGATCTAATTTTACAAATTTCAGGGATGTAGGTAATCCAGTAACAGCTGCTAGAGTTTACAATGCCCAAAAGGTGGACGAGCTTGTATTTTTAGATATTTGTCCCACATATGAGAGCAGGGAAAAGGTTAATGAAATAATTCGCAATGTTGCATCAGAGTGTTTTATGCCACTGACTGTAGGTGGCGGTATTAAAAGCATAGGCGATATTAAAAACTTTTTGGAGATTGGTGCAGATAAGGTTTCTATTAATTCCGAAGCATATAGAAACCCATCGCTCATAAAGGATGCGGCGCAGAAGTTTGGAGACCAGTGTATAGTTATCAGTGTGGATTACAAAAAAACTATAGATGGAAATTTAAAAGTATTTATTGATTCGGGGCAAACACAAACTGATGTTGAGCCACTGGAATATATTAAGAGGTGTACACAGCTTGGTGCTGGTGAAATACTATTGACTAATATTGATAGAGAAGGCACAATGCAAGGATATGACATTGAGCTAATACAGAAAGCTTCAGAAAGTGTTAATGTGCCTATTATTGCTTCAGGAGGAGCCGGAACACTCGAGGACTTATTAACAGCGTTTAACAAGGCTAAGGCAGCTGCAGTATCAGCTGGGAGTATATTCCATTTTACGGACCAAAGTCCAATAAAAGCCAGATACTATCTATCTACACATGATATAGATGTTAGGATTTGAGGAGGGTATGTATGAATTTTGGCAAAGTAACACAGTGTATGCTTTTCGGGGGAGGACAATTGTTATCTGAACTAGCATTAAAACTGGTAAACGAAGGCTTTAAAGTTTTAGTTGTAACCAGTGAAAGGCACTCGGAAGAGCTTATATGTGTTGATGAGACACACTTATCACTTAAAAACTTCTTAATTGAAAAAGGAATCAATTATGTAGTTTCCTCAAATGTTAACAATGATAATGCTGTAATTAGCAGAATTACTGATAGTACAATCGGTATTTCAATGGGGGCAGCTTGGATATTTAGGACTGAATTTATTAATCACTTTGGGGGACGATTAGTAAATTTACATGGAACTAGACTCCCACAGGATAGAGGTGGCGGAGGATTTTCATGGAGAATCCTTAGAAGTGAGCGGCTTGGATATAGCATAATTCACCAGATAGATCCTGGAGTAGATACCGGAGATATAATTAAGTATAAGGAATATTTCTATCCACCGTCCTGTAGATTACCAGTGGATTACCAGAATTACACAATAAAGCAATATCATATTCTTTTGGAAGAATTTTTTAATGAAATTATCTCAGGAATGGATTTTCATAAGCTTAGTCAACAGGAATACCTAAGTGAATACTGGCCTAGACTTTCAACTGATTTACATGGATATATAGATTGGAGTTGGAGACTTAGGGATATTGAGCAATTTATATGTGCATTTGATGACCCATATAGGGGAGCTTCTACTTTTATAAACGGTATAAAGGTAAGGGTCAAAAGCTGCTTTAGCTCAACAAATGATGGAGTATTCCACCCTTTCCAAAAGGGTATTGTATATAGAATAAGTGCTGGTGCACTATTTGTTGCAACAGAAGATGGAACACTTATAATAAAGAGTGTTAGTACGGAAAGTGGGGAAGATTTTATAAAACAAATAAGTGTTGGAGATAGGCTTTATACTCCATTAAAGTACATCGAAGATGCTAAACTCTTCAGGGCAATTTACACACCTACAGGACTTAAAAAGTAAAAGCTTATATTTTGGAGAAACTAGCTATGAGAAAAAAGAGATTAGGAAAGACAAATTACTATCTTTCAGAAATTGGCTTGGGGACAGTTCAGTTTGGTCTTGACTATGGATTTAATAAAAAGTTGGATCAAGACAGTGTGAATGAAATTCTTTCTTGTGCTAAAAAGCAGGGAATTAATTTTATTGATACGGCAAGCAGCTATGGGGATAGTGAAGAAAAAATAGGTAATTATGTTTCGCAAAATGATAATGACTTTATTATTGCAACTAAACTTGCAAAAATAAGTCCTCAGGATGTAGAAAATAAGGAAAGCATTAAAAACATTATCTACAGTTCCGTAGAATTATCATTAAGCAATTTAAAGCTGGACAAACTAAATTTGTTACAATTACACCAAGCTGACAGCTATATAACTAATTCCGAATATTTTTGGCATGCAATTTCAAACCTGAAGTCAGAAAATCTAATAGATAGTTTTGGCATATCTGTTTACGAGACTAAAGAGACAATAAAATTAGTAAATGAGTATAGACAATATATTGATTTTTTTCAAATACCTTATAACGTTTTTGATAGAAGATTTGATGACTTAGTTGATACATTTAAAGAGTTTAAAATTGGTATTATTAGCAGATCTGCTTTTCTTAAGGGCGTAATCACTTGCAGGGAAGATTCTTTGCCCAAGGAATTATTTCAATTAGGAGAATATAAAAACAAGCTTAATACCCTTGCAAAGGAGCTAGAACTAGGAGTTGACGAGTTAGTATTACAATTTGTTAATAGTAAAGATTTTATATCAACTACTATACTTGGAATAAATTCAGTTAGTGAGCTACAAAGGAATATAGATATCATCCAGGGATCTAAGATTAATAACCAGTTACACGAGCTAGAGCAACTAAAGGTAACCGATATAGCACTTATAGACCCGCGTAATTGGACTAGTTTATAAATTACGAGGAGATGAAGTTATGTCAAGAAATTACAGCAATAGTAACATTCTACTCGAAAGAGCAAAAAGGGTTACACCATTAGGGGCACAAACTTACAGTAAGAGTTACAGGTATTTTTGTGAAGGAAACTCCCCATCTTTTATTGAAAAAGGTGAGGGGTGTTATGTATGGGATATTGATGGAAATAAATATATTGATTTCATCTGTGCATTAGGACCTGTTATTATAGGTTATAATGATGCTCGTGTAAATAAAGCCATTATTGCTCAATTAGAAAAGGGAATTTCTTTTTCTATGTCGTCAAGGGTTGAACTAGAACTTGCAGAAAAGTTAACAGAGATAATTCCTTGCGCAGAGATGGTCAGATTTGTAAAGAACGGTTCAGATGCTACAACTGCTGCTATAAGGTTGGCAAGAGCTTATACGAATAGAGATATAGTAGCTGTATGCGGCTATCATGGAATGCACGATTGGTATATAGGTTCAACTGTTAATAATAGGGGCGTTCCTAAGCAAGTATGTGAATTAACTAAGACTTTTGAATATAATAACATTGATTCTCTGAAGGAAGTTTTTAATAAGTACCCTAATCAGGTAGCGGCTGTTATCTTAGAGCCTATTCAAGGAAATGGTGCAGAAGAAGGTTATTTGCAAGTATTAAAGGAACTTGTTCACTCAAATGGTGCGATTTTGGTTTTTGATGAGGTAGTCTCGGGATTCAGATATGCTCTAGGCGGTGCATCAGAGCTTTATAATGTAGTGCCTGACATGGCTGCTTTTGGTAAAGGTATGGGTAATGGCCTTCCGATTTCTGTATTAGCAGGCAAAAAGGAGATTATGGAACTAATAGGCACTAAGGGAGTGTTTATTTCTACTACTTTTGGTGGAGAGGCGTTATCATTATCTGGTGCTTTGGAAACAATTAAAGTTCTTGAGCAACCCGGAACTTATGAATATATTTGGAAGCTTGGAAAAATGATGCTAAATGGAATCCAGACTCTTGTAGAGAAGTATGATGTTAGTGAGGCTGTAAAATTGACAGGGCTACCTCCTCACGGGGGAGTAGTGTTTGAAGGAATAGGCTCATTAGATTATCTAGATATAAACTCGGTTTACCAGCAGAGAATGATAGATATGGGAATATTGACAGTTGGAGTAAATAATATTTGTTTATCACATACGGAAAGGGAAGTTGCCAAATATTTAGAGGCTACAGAAAGTGCCATTCTAGATATTAGAAGGGCAAGAGAGAACGATTCTTTAGATGGAATTTTACATGGGGGAAAGGTTAATCCCATATTTAAGAGAAATTCTAGATAAGTGTAAAATGTATTAATATTTGCAATGAAAGGTATAAGATATGCCAAAATCTATTAATATCGGATATAGAACCATAGGGGAAGGTAATCCCTGTTATATAATTGCAGAGATGTCGGCAAACCATGCTGGAGATATAAACAATGCGATGGAGATAATTTATGCCGCAAAAGAATCAGGAGCAGACTGCATTAAAATTCAAACATATACACCGGATACTTTAACAATTGATTGTAACAACGACTACTTCCAAATAAAAGAAGGGACATGGAAGGGCGAGAATCTATACAATCTATATAAGAAGGCATATACTCCGTGGGAATGGCAGAGCGATTTAAAGAAAGAGGCAGATAAGATAGGAATAGATTTCCTGTCCACCCCATTTGACAAGACAGCGGTAGACTTCTTAGAAAGTATAGACGTGAAATTTTATAAGATTGCGTCGTTTGAATTAGTTGATATACCTTTGATAAAATACGTTGCGTCTAAAGGAAAACCTATTATTCTTTCAACAGGCATGGCTAGCCTCGGGGAAATAGAAATGGCAGTTAAAACTATGGAATCCCAGGGTAATGATAAAATTTGCCTGTTAAAATGTTCAAGTTCTTATCCGGCTATACCAGTTGATATGAATCTATTGACTTTAAAGCATTTAAGTGATTCCTTTGATGTACCGGTAGGGTTATCCGATCATTCGTACGGTTCGGTAAGTTCAATAGCAGCAGTGGCATTAGGTGCTAAAGTGATTGAAAAACACTTTTGCTTAAGTAAGGAAATTGATAACCCTGATGTTTCATTTTCGATGGAACCTGATCAATTTAAAAAAATGGTTGGAGATATTAGAAATGTTGAAAAGGCTATTGGGGAAATCAGCTATGAAATATCTGAACGTGAAGCATCTAGTAGAATCTTCAGAAAATCTATATTTGTTGTTGAAAATATAAAAAAGGGTGAGTGTTTTACAGAACAAAATATAAGAGTTATTAGGCCTGGAAATGGTCTTGAGCCAAAATACTATGAAGAAGTATTGGGAGAGCGTGCATCCAGAGATATTGACAGAGGCACTCCTTTGAACTGGAAAATGGTTGAATAGTATAAGGTAGGAGATGGTTGTTATTAGAATTTTATTTATGGGTGGACATGAGCTTGGAAAAATTGCTCTCGAAAGTCTCATTAAAAGTAACAAAAACATTATTGGTGTTGTTATAACCGATACCACAGATGAGTGGTATAAGGGTGTAGATGAGGTTGCCCAAAAGCATAGTATACTGGTTTTTAAAGAAAAGAATATTAATAATACAGACTTTGTAGTGACGGTAAGGAAAATGTCACCAGAATTAATTGTAGTAGTTAATTTCGATCAAATATTAAAAGAAGAAATTATTAGTATCCCAATAAAAGGGTGTATAAACACACATGCTTCATTACTTCCTAAATATAGGGGTAGAGCACCTCTTAATTGGGCAATTATTAATGGTGAAAAGGAAACCGGTGTTACAGTACACTATATAAATAAAGGTATTGATACAGGCGATATAATAGTTCAGGTTAGTATAGATATTGAAGAGAATGATTATATAGAAGATATTCTAGGAAAAGTAAAGAAAGTATATTCATATATAGTTAAAGATAGTGTTGAGAAAATTATTAAAGGTACAGTTGTTCCTATAAAACAAGATATATCTAGTGGGTGCTATTGTTCAAAAAGAACGCCTAAGGATGGTCAGATAAACTGGGATAAGCCAGCAATACAAATATATAACTTAATTAGGGCTACCTCTGAACCTTATCCAGGTTCTTATACTTATTATAACGGGTTTAAGGTTATCATTTGGAAAGCAGAATTGGCAGAACAGGATCAGAAACATAGAGAGTATAAAAATGGGAAGGTTCTAGAGGTTCGGGATAATCATATTTTAGTGAAATCTGTGGGTAATAATTTGAAGATTACCAAGTACGACATAATAAGTGATAAAAACCAATTTGTTAGAATAAGAGAAAATGAAAGTTTTAATTTCAAGGATGATATAAATGATTAAAGTAGCCTTTAGGGCGGATGGTGGACCGCAAATGGGAATGGGGCATATTATAAGATGCCTTTCATTAGCCAGCGAATTTAGAAAGCAAGGTTTTGATGTAATTTTTCTCAGTAAATATCAAGAAGGAATTGATCGGATAATTAATGAAAAATTTGAAATTTTCCGCTTAGAAAGCACATTTAGTGCTGTAGAGCATGAACAAGGATTCCATTATGGAGATATGTTATCTTTGGAAAAAGAAGCAGGAGAAATAATAAAGTGCATTAATGAAAACTGTATTGATATATTGGTTGTAGACAGTTATAACGTAACACATGAGTATTTACTGCTAATAAAAAAATTTGTAAAGATACTTTCATATATTGATGATATTAATAAGTTTACATACCCTGTTAATATTCTTATAAATGGAAATATTACAGGAGAATATATGAATTATACCAAATACTATAATGATGAGATTATGCTGCTAGGGCCTAAATACAATTTAATAAGAAATGAGTTTAAAAATATTCCTTTAAGAAGTATTAATAGAAAGATAAATAAGATAATGATAACTACGGGAGGAGCTGATCCGTACAATCTTACCTGTAAGATAGTAGAGGATTTAATGGAAGATAGTTACTTTAACAATATTACTTTTAATATTATTGTTGGTAATGCGTTTACAAATAAAGAGGAAATAATAAAAATGGTTGGAAGATATAGTAATTTAATCCTACATGAAAATGTGAAAAGTATGGCCAAAATTATGCTCGATTCAGATATAGCAATATCATCAGGTGGAAGTACTCTTTATGAATTATGTGCTTGCGGGACTCCAACTACGGCAATTATCCTTGCAAATAATCAGGAGTTCATAGTAAAAAAGATGGATGAGGCTGGATATGTAATTGATTTAGGATGGTATAATGAAATGAAAAAAGATATCATAACAAAAAAGATAAAGCAACTATCTGAGAACTATAGCCATAGACTTGAATTGTGTAAAAGAGCAATAGGATTGATAGATGGTTATGGAACAGAGCGGATAGTTGAAGTCTTTAGAAAGTATATTAATGTATTGTTGTAATGTGTTCTAAAGCAACTCGGTGAACTAAAATGCATAAGCCTAAAAGGGGATTTGGAACTATCGCTAGCTGTTCTGTTTTTTGAAGCGGTCTAAAATTTGTTCAATTCAAAGGGTTTATATAGATTATAATATAAGTGAAGGTAATATAATGGAAAAAACTGATTCATTAAAAAAAAGGTATTTATATAAGCTGCTTACAAATATTGCAGGTTTCTGTATAAGCCTTTTTTCACAGGGTATAGTTTTGAGGGGTCTTGGACCTAAGAATTTTGGTGATTTTAACTTCTTAACAAGTAATTTATCGCAAATAGTCAGTTTCTTTGACATGGGCTCTTCAATAGGGTTTTATACAAAATTATCAAAAAGGCCAAAGGAAAAAGGATTAGTTTACTATTACCTGTATTTTGTTGGGATAGTATTTTTTTTAATCTTTGTATTTGTTCTTATGACTCATCTAACAACGATTTATGAGAAATTGTGGCCAGATCAGGCATTGAAATTTATTTATCTCGCTGCAGGGTATGCAATAATAAATTGGGCTCTTCAAATAATAAATAGTATAGGGGATGCATTTGGTCTCACGGTTTCAACTGAGCGAGCTCGGATAGCACAAAAAATATTTAATGCTGTAGTAATTATGCTCTTTTTCTACCTTGGTGTTTTAAATCTTACTAATTACTTTTTGTGTTATTATTTATCAATGCTTTTATTGATTTTTTTATTAGCAAGAATAATTAACAAGGACAATAATATATTTAAAGGACACTGGAAGGCATCAATACAAGATATTAAAGAATATACATATGAGTTTTATACTTACTGCCATCCTCTTTTTATTTATTCTTTTTTTGGGGTATTATTCTCTATTTTAGATAGGTGGATGCTTCAAAGTTTTGCAGGAAGTGTTCAACAGGGTTTTTTTGGACTTTCGTATCAGTTAAGCTCAATATGTTTTGCTTTTACGGGTGCAATGACGCCGTTATTAACAAGAGAATTTTCTATTGCATATGCTAATAAAGATTTTAGCGGTATGGCAAGATTGTTTCGACGGTTTATTCCACTTATGTATTCAGTTACGGCTTTTTTTGCATGTTTTACAGCTGTACAAGCCGAAAAAGTAATTTATATACTTGGGGGGACTTCTTATAAAGGTGCACTTTTACCGGTTATAATAATGGCTTTTTACCCGATTCATCAGACTTATGGGCAGATGAGCGGCAGCATTTTTTATGCAGCTGATAAAACGAAGACATATAGAAATATTGGAATAACTCTCATGGTTGTCGGTCTACCGATTACATATATATTAATTGCGCCAAAAAGCATAATGGGTCTAGATACTGGAGCAGTAGGCTTGGCTGCAAAGATGGTTCTTATGCAGTTTCTCGGGGTAAATGTACAGCTATACTTTAATGCAAAATTGTTAAAGTTAAAGTTTTGGAAATATGTGCTACATCAACTTATTAGTGTTAGTTTTTTCATTGGTATAGGATTAGTTTCAGCTATTATAGGAGATATACTTTTAGGACTAAAAGAAAATACTTTTGCTAGCTTTATAGTTGAAGGGGTAATATACACTGTAATTGTACTTGTATTAGTGTATTTAATACCTGAAATAGTGGGACTAAGCAAAAAGGATGTTAAGTCATTCTCGAATATACTTATAACTAAGTATATATCTAGATTGAAGGATTGACACAATACTGTATTAGAAATACTATTTCTAATTACATACAAGTTAATTACTTGAGGGAGAATTTATATATTATTGAGTAACTATTTGTGTGTGGAAAAGGTTATGGAGGGAATTGAATTGAAGAATCTGAAAGATGAAGCTACTACATATTTTGTTGCTACTACAGCTTTAGAAGATTTTTGGGACAAATCAAAACCCATAATTTTTCTTGGCGAGTGGTGTATGCGGCATAGTAGAAAAGAAGGTTGGGAAAACCTTGATCATAAGGTTGTTACTAATATGTGGGAAGATGTAAATAAGCATAGAGAAGCATTTTACTATATACTTGATTTATATGAAAGAGTATTGGATTCACTAGGAAATAGCCTAAACACTTTACATGGTGTAAATTATAGCAACAGGTATTGGAGGATATTGCTTGGCCCGTGGCTCTACCATTACTTAAGCAGTACGTATGACAGATTTTTGTCTATAAAAATGATCATGACTGATTACGGTCAGTTTGAAACAATGGGATTAAAGGAAGAATCTTTTTTTGTACCGGAAGATACAATTGAATTTATTTCATTAATTAATGATGATCCTTACAATCTTCAATTTTATACTAAAATAATGACTTTCTTTAACATTAAATTTGAAAAGAAGTATCTTGATATTACTCCAGAACAGATAGGGTATTCTGGTCCAATCACTCTAAAAAAGAAGTTTAGTGATAAAATCAATGAGGTGCTTAAATCTATTGTTAGATTAGTCAGCAACAAAAACTCTATCTTAATGACACTATCCAATTTTAGAAGAAATAATATTCTAAAAATGACAATAGGGTCATGTGGAAAAATATTGCCATTTGAGTTTAATAATTCGAAAAAGATTGGTTTTATGCCAGTGAACCAAGAAAGTAGGTTAGTGGTAAAGAATTTTTTTAATATTAATTCTAATAATGAGTTTGAAATATTTTTATCAACAGTAATAGCTAATGACATACCAAAATGCTTTATTGAGGGATATAACGAAATAAAAAGGGGAGTTGAAAAAAATTATCCGCTAAATATTAAAGCATTATTTACAGTTTATGGCTGGTATTTTGATGAGACTTTCAAGCAATGGGCTGGGATGCTAACCGAAAGAGGCGTGCATCTTTTAGGTGCCCAACATGGGGGTAATTATGGCGTTGAAGAGTTTTTTTTCTTTGACAGGCATGAAACAAAAATATCAGATAGGTTCTATTCGTGGGGATGGGATAGATTTACTAATACTGCAAACATAGTACCTATGCCAGCACCTAAACTTGTTGACAGGAATAAAATTGAAGCACATAATAATTTTGAAGGTATTCTATATACAACAACTTCTATAACAAGATATTTAGTAAGGTTTCAGGAACCAAAAAGTTTTTCGGATAATTATGAAAACTGGCAGAAAAGATTTGTTTGTACAATTTCTTCAAATATACGAGAAAGAATCCGTATACGTCTCCACGGTGAAATGTTCGGAAGAGATTATGACATGAAATGGAAGGAACTGAAATACGGACATCTTATAGAAAGTTATGATAGTATTAGTTTTTTAGAGAGCATGACCCAATGCCGTATTTATGTTTGCGACCATTTATCTACAACGTTTCTGGAGGCACTTTCTGCGAATAAACCAACAATTTTGTTCTGGGATCCGGAAATGTTTGTGCTTAATAGTGAAGCAGAAGTAGATTATAGCGAATTACGAAGGATGGGAATTTTATATTATACACCAGAAGAGGCGGCGGTGGCTATAAATAGAATATACCCCAATGTGGAAGAATGGTGGAATGATAATGAAAGGCAGGAGGTTATAATTAATTTCTGCAAAAAATATGTTTTAGTATCTGACTCTGCTTTAAATCAATGGCTGCGAGAACTAAAAAAGATATGATATGAAATATGTATAACAAGTTTGATAATAATAATGTAGAGGTACTCCTGATGACATTCAATGTATTTAAGAAAGTACAAAGAGAAAAAAACAACAAAAAGTTCTTATACGATCGCATATGTGCTTTATATATAAAGGGACAAGACTTTTTGTCTGTTTTTTTTGGCACCTTTGTTTTTAGGCTAAAAGCATTCATGTTTGGAGTGGAATATGGAAGAGGTATCAAATGTTATGGACCAATACATATAATAAGGGCGGTAGGAAGTAAAATAAGTGTAGGTAATAATGTAATGTTCTTATCATCTTCTCCAAGATGCACTGCTAGCTCAATATATGCACCAGTGAGGCTAAAGACATATTCTGATACAGCACAAATTATTATTGAAGATGATGCAGGAATTAACGGAACGTCTATTACAGCTAGGACAAGATGCATCTATATAGGTAGGAATACAAGGTTGGCACCTAATGTTACAATAATGGATTCAGATTTTCATGCTTTATGGCCACCTGAAACAAGAATGGAGAATCCTGCTTTGGAAGAAGATAGGGATGTAAGAATTGGTAATAATGTTTGGATAGCAACACAGTGTATCATACTTAAAGGGGTAACAATAGGGGAAAATTCAATTATTGCAGCAGGTAGCGTTGTAACTGGAGACATACCTCCAAATGTCATAGCTGGTGGAGTACCTGCAAAAGTAATTCGAAATTTACCATAGAGAGAGGTATATTATGATAAATCTGAAACAAAAACTCCAAAAGAAAGAACTTACTATAGGTTCATGGATCAGTATAGGGCATCCGAATGTTGCAGAAATAATGGCCCAGTCTGGATTTGAGTGGCTGACGATTGACTTGGAACATAGCGCCATATCAATCAGTCAAGCCCAGGAGCTCATCAGGGTGATTGAATTGTCAGATGTTGTTCCTTTAGTTAGAATTGGGGAGAATGATCCTACTATCATAAAGAGGGTCATGGATGCAGGTGCCCATGGTATAATCGTCCCAATGGTCAACTCAAAGGAGGAAGCTGAGGCGGCAGTCAGTGCTATGAGGTATCCACCTGTTGGAAAACGTGGGGTAGGCTTATCCAGGGCACAAAAATATGGTTATGGATTTGATGACTACAGAAAATGGGTAGAAAATGACAGTGTACTGGTAGTGCAGATAGAGCATATAAATGCAGTAGAAAACCTGGAGGGAATATTGAGAACTCCAGGAATTGATGCTTTTATGGTGGGGCCATATGATCTTTCGGGTTCACTTGGTATTCCAGGAGATTTTACACATCCCAAAATGATCGAAGCTCTTAATGAGATAAAAAGGATTTCGGAAAAAATGAATGCAACCTCCGGATTCCATGTAGTTTTTCCGCAAAAGGAATCGGTCAATCAAAAGATAAAAGATGGTTACTCTTTTATTGCATATGGAGTAGACTTTATATATATTGGAGATTCCTGCAGAAGGGCATTGAAAGAAATAGATGGAAATAGATTTGCGGAGGCTTGATATATGAAAGAAAATGATATTCGTAAAAAGGAAGCACATGAGACATATTTAAGACTGGTCAAGGAAGATTGTGAAAAATATTTTAGCGATTCAGAAAGCTTTTATATAGGTAGGTGTCCTGCATGTGTGAATGAAAGCTATTCTAGCCAATTTGAAAAGAGCTCTTTCAAATACGTGACATGTGACAGCTGCAATACCTTATATGCAAAGACAAGACCTTCGCTGGATAAGCTCAATGAATTCTATTCTAAGTCGGTTTCTACTTCATATTGGGTCAATGAGTTTTTTATGCCTGTTGCGGAAGCCAGAAGAGAGAAAATTTTCCGACCAAGGGCGGAGTACTTTGCTCAACGCTTCGGTGAGGATCCACAGTGGAGAATAGGAGATATCGGAGCCGGGTTTGGTATTTTCTTGGATGAATTACGGAAGCTTTGGCCTAGCTCCAGCTATACAGCGATAGAGCCATCTAGTGAGCAGGCGGAGATTTGCCGGAAGCAAGGATTCCAAACCGAGTGTTCAATGTTAGAAGATTTAAAAGGATATGATGATTACTTTGATTTCCTGACAGCCTTTGAATTGATGGAGCATCTGTCAGATCCAGCAGAGTTTCTGTCAAAAGTACATAGACTGTTAAAGCCGGGGGGGTGGCTCTGGATGAGTACTCTTAACGGAGAAGGCTTTGATATTCAGGTTCTTTGGAAAGATTCAAAAAGTATCTATCCTCCTGCACATATCAACTTTTTTAATCCTGATTCACTCAGTAGTCTGCTTGAATCTGTCGGATTTGAGGTATTAGAGGCGGAAACCCCCGGGCAGCTAGACTGGAATATAGTAGAAGATGCAATTAGTATAAGGGATGAAAAAGAAGATAGATTTTGGAAACTGGTAGCAAAAAAAGCTACTCCTGAAGCTAAGAAGGAATTGCAGGAATGGATAAAAAATAACAGATTCAGTTCTCACATGAGGATATTAGCAAGGAAAAGGTAGAATAAGAATTGGAAGGTGATTTTATATGAAAATAGTTGCTGTTGTACCCGCAAGAATGAGTGCAACTAGATTTCCAGGCAAGCCTCTGGCAAATATCTCCGGATTACCGATGATTGAGCATGTCCGTAGAAGGGTTGCCATGTGTTCGTTGATTGATGATGTTTTTGTAGCAACATGTGATAAAGAAATTTATGAGGCTGTCGTTAATTTTGGCGGAAAGTCTGTAATGACAGCTGATACGCATGAGCGGTGCACTGATAGGGTCGCTGAAGCTGCTCTTGATATAGACGCTGATATAATTGTAAATGTGCAAGGTGATGAGCCTCTGGTAATGCCCGAAATGTTTGAACCTCTTTTAAAGCCTTTGATTGATGATAAGGGTGTATATTGTACGAACCTGATGGCAGAGATTCATGAAGAACAGGATTTCGTCAGTTCAAATGTAGTGAAAACAGTTTATGACCTGTCAGGTAATGCGGTTTATTTTTCCAGGGAACCTATACCTTCTGCAAGTAAAGCAAAAGGAATGAGCTATAAGAAATATAAGCAACTTGGTATTATTGCATTTAGAAAAGATTTCTTACAGAAATTCACTGCATTGACACCGACTCCTTTGGAGATTGTTGAATCAGTGGATATGTTAAGAGCTATTGAACATGGGTATAAGATCCGAATGGTTTTGACTGAGTTCCAATCTATAGGTGTCGATACGCCTGAGGATTTGGAAAGAGCAGAAAAACTCATGGCAAAGGACAAGCTTGTTAAAAACTACATTAGATGAAACCGGGGTGACACATTAATGAAATCCAATGATAACCTTAGAGTCGGGATTGTGGGTTATGGAGTGGTAGGAAAACGACGTCGTCATTATATAGATCAGCATCCTAACATGAAGACTGTGGCAGTTTGTGATCAGAATTTCAGTGAACCTTGTGTAATGGCTGATGGGATTAGGTGTTACAATGATTACAATGAGATTCTTAAAGAGGATTTAGATGCAGTCTTTGTAAGCTTACCGAACTATCTTGCTGCGGAGGTAACTATTGCTGGTCTTGAAAGGGGCATGCATATATTCTGTGAAAAGCCTCCGGGCCGTGATGTAGCTGATATAGAAAAGGTTGTGGAAGCTGAAAAAAAGAACAAAGGACTCGTACTTAAATATGGGTTCAATCACCGGTATCACGAATCCGTCAAGGAGGCCATACGAATTATTAAGTCAGGTGAGCTGGGCGAAATAGTCAGCTTACGTGGTGTATATGGCAAAAGTAAGATAATCCCATTTTCAGGTGGATGGCGTGCTGAAAGAAAGTATTCAGGTGGTGGAATACTTCTTGATCAAGGCATTCACATGGTTGACCTTATGAGGCTCTTCTGTGGAGAGTTTGTTGAAGTGAAAAGCTATATATCAAATAGTTATTGGAAACATGATGTTGAGGATAATGCATATGCGTTAATGCGTGATAGATTGGGACGGATAGCAATGCTTCATTCCACAGCTACTCAATGGCAACATAAGTTTTCTTTAGAAATCAGCCTTACTGAAGGGTTTATTGAACTGAGGGGAATCCTGTCAGGTTCAAAAAGCTATGGGCAGGAGATGCTGATATTAGGCAAGAGAGACGAATCGGATGTGGGAGCAACGCGGGAGCAGGTTACTACATATCTTGAGGATAATTCCTGGAGGGATGAAGTAAACGAATTTGCAGATGCTATACTAAAGGGAATTGAATTGAAATCTGGTAACAGTGCTGATGCCCTTGATACAATGAAGCTGATTTATGAGATTTATGGAGCAGATTCAGAATGGTGTTCACGCTTTAATATTAAATGATTTGTTAGTGTTCGTAGGCTTTATATATGAAAGGAGATGCTTTAATGAATAATATGGAACGCCTTTTTGCAGAAAGTTCAAATGCAAAAGAGTTTGCAGCTGGATATCTTGATTATCTGGCAAATCTACTTAGGAAACTAGATTTAGATGAAATAACAGCGTTTATAGACGAAATGGATAGGTGCCATAAAAGTCAGAATAATATATTCATTGTCGGGAATGGAGGCTCCGCGGCAACTGCTTCACATATGGTAAACGACTTAGGGATGGATGTGTTAAAAAAAGCAGGTATTGAAGTTCCTTTCCGTGCTATGTCACTGACTGATAATATTCCCTTGATAATGGCTATATCTAATGATGACAGTTATGATAATGTGTTTGTGAATCAACTTAAGATATATTATAAAGAAGGCGATATCCTTATAGGAATTTCTGCAAGTGGAAACTCGCCTAACATAATAAATGCGGCGGAGTGGGTAAAGCAAAGAAATGGTAAGGTAATAGGACTTACTGGTTTTGATGGAGGAAAGCTTAAAGAAATCAGTGACATAGTGGTCCATGTAGACACTCCGAAAGGTGAGTATGGACCTGTAGAAGACATCCATTTGGTTATTAACCACCTATTAGCTATGTGGTTTCAAAACAAGATGAAGGTAAGGTAAGAAAAGTGATATAGTGGGCTTTTGTCGTAAATTTTGGGATTGAAAGGAAGGGTCATTTATGAAGCTTGTGGTTGCGATAGGAGCGTCTTCCTTCGCTGTAGAGGATGATACTCCATTGAGACTGTTAATAGATTCAGGAGTGGAAGTCAGAAATAATACATATGGACGCCGTCTGACAGAAGAGGAGACAATTCAGCATCTTAGGGGTGTGGACGGCTTACTTGCAGGGTTGGAACCCTTGAATAAAAATGTCCTTTCAGCATCACCTGAACTAAAGGCTATTGCCAGAATTGGTATAGGTATGACAAATGTTGACATAGTGGAAGCAAAAGAACGTGGTATCAAAGTATCAAATACACCTGACGGGCCTACTAAAGCTGTAGCTGAGATGACCCTGACTGCTGCATTGGCATTATGCCGTAAGCTAACGGTTGAAAACTCATTATTACACCAAGGCAGGTGGGAAAAACACATAAGTAGTAGTCTAGACGGTGCGAAGGTTTTGATTATCGGGTATGGCCGCATCGGAAGACGCACGGGTGAATTGTTTCAAGTTTTTGGTGCAGATATACTTGTAGTTGATCCAGCTGTAAAACCAGAGATGCTTTGCAATAATGAAAGGTTGGTGTCACTGGAAGAGGGATTGAATGAGGCTCAATTGATTTCAATTCATGCAAGCGGTACTGATGTCTTACTGGGACACAGGGAGTTTGAACTGATGAAAGAGGGTGTAATTCTGCTGAATTCGGCACGCGGTGAGTTGGTAGATGAAAATGCCCTTGTTCGTGCATTGGATGAGGAAAGGGTCAGTGGTGCTTGGTTTGATGCCTTCTGGGAAGAACCTTACAAAGGAGTGCTTTGCAGGTATGAACAGGTCTTGCTTACTCCCCATGTCAGCACATATACTCGGGAGTGCCGTCTTTCGATGGAAACAGAAGCAGTAAAGAACTTGCTTAGAGATTTGGGGGTAAGGTAGTGGAGTGGCAGGCTGAACTGGAAATGGCTGTTTGTGCTGCAAAAGCAGCAGGAGATAAGCTTAAGGAATTACAAAACGGTTGTTTGGATATTATCAGTGAGTATGGGAAGGATATAAAATTAGGAGCAGACAGAGAAGCGGAGAGTATGATTATACAAACGCTTACAAGCAATAGCAGATACCCGGTTTTGGCTGAGGAAAGCGGAGAACATGGAAAAATTGATGGAGATGAGCCTGTTTGGATTATAGATCCTTTAGATGGTACATTCAATTATAGTAGGAATATCCCATTATGCTGTGTATCTATTGCTCTCTGGAAAGGGAAAAGGCCAATTCTGGGTGTCATAAATAATTTTAATACAGGTGAGATATATACGGGTATAGTAGGTGTCGGTGCATGGTGTAATGATAAGATGATATCAGTATCACAAATTCAGAAGGAAGAAGCGGCTGTTTTAGTAACAGGGTTTCCTGTCAATAGGGATTTTGGACAAGACTCTCTTATGAGCTCTATATCTCAGATTAAGTCATTCAAAAAAATCAGAATGCTAGGAACTGCTGCGTTGTCACTTGCATATGTAGCGTGTGGATATGCAGATACATATATAGAAGAGAATATCATGTTTTGGGATGTTGCCGCGGGGATTGCTCTGGTTGAAGCGGCAGGAGGATGGATTAGCTTTAAAGATTCTGTTAATAAGAAATGGGCTAAGGATGTAATATGTTCTTCATTTAGAATTGATAGCTCGAAATAAATTATGAAAGATTGTACCCAATGAATTTTTTAGTAGCCAAGAATAATTAAGAAATCAGTCAAAGTGGGGTGAGACTATTGAGAGACAACCTCATTGTGTTTTATAGGGATGTTAAAAAAGCATCATTGATGCTCAATGGAGAGAAATATTTATGGACATACCTTGGTAGTGATGTAAAAGGAAAAAAGGAAACTGCTGCCTTGCTAGGGGATGATAGCCGTCTTTTGATAGGAGAACTTCTACAGAGCGAGGCATATAGAATTAAAGATAGCTTTATGGAATTTGTAACCGATATTGGGTTTAACAAAAAAAACATGCTTAATTGGTGGGCTTTGAATTTTGCAAGCAAAAGTCCCCTTCAGGGGGATTTATTTAAGCTCTATTGCTTTGAAGCGGTTATTAAGGATATGTCTAAAAAGCACTCATCTGATAATTTGGTTTTCATCATTGAGGATGTGTGGTTTTATAAATACTTAGCGAGCAACTACAGGAAGGAATACACGTTTATCGGTAAGCGGAGCCGTTTACCCAGTGCTTTCAGATTAGCTCTATTGGGAGTATATTCTGGACTAGACATATGCTTTGGTATGCTAAAAAACAAATTATTCAATAAGAAAACTAACAACAAAATCCCGTCAGATATTGATGTATTTATATACTCTTGGGTAGAAGATAGGTTTTTTAAGCAGAATGAAATAGTCAACCCTTATTTCGGACGATTGAGTGATATTTTGAATGATGCCGACATCAGGTTTACAAATCTTACACCTTTACATATAAGATCAGATATAAGAAAGAAATGTATAGAAAGCGGAAAGTTTATAATTCTAGATAGCTATGTTGGTGTGACTGATCTTATCAAGAGTGTTTTTTCAACCATTATGATCACTTGTTTTGCGTTACTAAAATTTTCTGGACAGAGTTCTCTGTTGTTAAGAGAGATTTTTTACGAGTTTTCCAATGTCTCGTTTTTCACTAACAAATTGACATACTATGCGTTTGTTAACTGGGCAAAGAGTATTGGCGATAGAAAAATCAGTTTCATATATACTTTTGAAAATCATCCGTGGGAAAAACTCATGTGTATTGCATGTAAAAAACATTCCTTGAATACTCGGTTGGTGGGATACCAGCACTCTACAATACCTCAGCTATTGCTAAATTATTTCTTTACGGAAAAGGAAGGCGAAATAATGCCTCTTCCTGACTATATTGTTGCAAACGGTGAGCATTATCAAAATGTTTTGATAGAAGCGGGATATGCAAAAAGAGTAAATGTAATCAATGGTGGAGCATTAAGATATGAAGCGTTGCACAATTTGAAAGCGACAGATGATGATATTGACACTATGTACAAAAAGGTATTGATCATTTTTCCATCTTCAAGAGTCCTGACGGAAGAAAT
This sequence comes from Clostridia bacterium, assembly GCA_026414765.1. Taxonomy (NCBI): domain Bacteria; kingdom Bacillati; phylum Bacillota; class Clostridia; species Clostridia bacterium. Next base: position 33,888 of record JAOAIJ010000029.1, read on the forward strand.
TCTATTGGTTTTAATCGATTATTGTAATGAATTCTCGGCCCAAGACTTTGAATTTCTGTTAAAGTTTCATCCTGATACACCAATGAAGACCTTACAGGATTTATTAGAGGAGTTACCTGATAATTTCAGAGTGTCAAAAAGTCCTATGAATGAAGTATTGGCTGAAGCTGGGCTTGTCATATATTCATCGTCTACATCAGGATTGGAAGCTTTATTGGCTGGGAAAAAAGTTGTGAAATACTATTCAGAACATGCTATAGATCTTGATCCTCTTGACTCGTTTACCGAGGTAGAAATTAGAAGTTGTTTCGAGGGGAATATGCGTGATATAATTTTGTCTATGTTTAATGAAAAAGATTTCCTTTGTCAAAGGAAAGACATTCTGAACTTAAGTAAAGTGTTCTCTCCTGTTAGGGAAGATGTTTGGAAAACTGTATTACTTAATAGATAGAAGTTGGACAAGTATTCTTTTGACCAATAACTTGGAAGTCCTTGGATTCAATAATCTTCATATAGAGAACAAAAAATTAGTAGAAGAGGTATAGGTTATGGTAGTAAGTAGCAGAAAAATAAAGAGGGTTCTTTTGATTACTCCTCCAGCATTTACATTTGCGGATAATATTGATATTAATCCTGTACCACCTCTTGGACTTGCGTATATAGCAGCTGTTTTGGAGAAAAACGGTATAGAGGTTAAAATTGTAGATAGTCTTATCGAAGGATGGGACAATAGGGTAGTCATTCACGATAATGTAATCAGAGTGGGATTGAACTTTGATGAAATTAAAGATATTATTACAGAATTTTCTCCTGATATTGTAGGGGTAAGTAATCTTTTTAGTAAACAGAGCGAGAATGCTCATGCCATACATGCTAAGGTAAAGGAAATTGACAAAAATATAATAACAGTTGCCGGTGGGGCTCATCCTACAGTAATGCCTGAAAAAGTCCTAAGTGATAATAATGTTGATTTTGTAATCATGGGTGAGGGAGAATTCGTCTTTATTGACCTTATCAGGGAAATAGAAGGACAACAGAGATTTGATACTCTGGATGGTGTAGGTTATCACGATGCAGGCGAGATTAGGATAAACCCAAAAACTAGTTTCATTGAAAATCTGGATGAAATCCCATTTCCAGCAAGGCATCTTCTAAACATGGAAAAGTATTATGGACTTAACGCTTCTCATGGTGAAAGAAGAAAAAGAAAGTTTTCTCCTATTATTACATCAAGAGGTTGTCCTGCCAATTGTACTTTCTGTTCTGCCCATAAAGTATGGGGTAAAAGGTATAGATACCGTTCTGCAGAAAATGTTGTCGCGGAAATGAAAGAACTTAAGGAAAAGTTCGGAATAGAAGAACTTATGTTTGAAGATGATAATCTGACACTTAATCCTAAGAGGGCAGAGAAAATTTTCGATATGATGATAGAGCAGAAGCTTGACTTTGTATGGGATACCCCCAACGGTGTAGCGGCATATTCATTGAATGAGGCGTTAATTGATAAAATGAAACTAAGTGGATGCTATAATATAAATCTGGCTGTGGAAACAGGCAACCAGTATATAATGGATAACGTAATCAAAAAGCCGTTAAAACTTGAAAATGTTAAACCGATTATTGAATATGCTAGAAAAATCAAGATAAAAGTGGGAATTTTTCTTGTTATTGGTATGCCAGGAGAAACAGTGGAACAAATATGGGACAGTTTTCGCTTTGCTAGAGAACTGAAGATTTATTACCCTCATATCTCTGTTGCTACTCCTTACCCAGGTTCCGTGCTTTATGACACTTGTGTCGAAAACAAGTATATTTCTGAAACTTTTTCTACTGATGACTTGTATATAAGAAGTTTTAGCATAACAACTGAAAACTGGGATGGGGATAAGCTTCAACAGTTACTGCAAGAGGGTCATGAATACCTGTTGGCAGCATATTTTAGGGACAATCCTATAAAATTTATGGCAGCACATCTACCCAAACTGGTAGTAAGACCATTGACCTTAATGAAAAAAACTTTTAGGATGCTTAAGGCGGCTAAAGGAAAAGGATGAAATACTTAATGTTTAGTCCTGTAAGGATTATATAGAGGCATTGATACTAAAAAGATTTGGAAAGAGGTTTTGTTGATGATCAAATATGCTAAGGGATGTCTAGGAGAAGAAGAACTTATAGAAGTAAAAGAAGCGTTTGAGTATGGTTATTTCGGGCTTGCTGGAAAGGTGCTTCAATTTGAAGATGCTTTGAAAAACTATCTGGATGCAAAGAACGCGGTTGCAGTGAACACAGGTACTTCAGCTTTACATCTCTCGCTTGATGCGCTGGGAATAACAAAAGGTGATGAGGTCATAGTACCGTCAATGACTTTTGTTGCCACATATCAGGTTATTACACTTACAGGTGCGACTCCGGTATCTTGTGATATATACCCAGAAAACCTTCTTATCGATATAAATGATGTAAAAAATAAAATCACTGATAGAACTAAAGCTATTATTCCTGTCCATTACTTAGGAAATCCTTGTAATATGGATGAACTGCTGAAGCTAAAAGAACAATACGGTATAAGGATTGTTGAAGATGCTGCACATGCCATAGGATCCGAATATAATGGGAGAAAAATAGGCAGCTTCGGAGATATTACATGTTTCAGTTTCGATTCGATTAAAACTATAACTTGTGGTGAGGGTGGCGCTGTCATTTGCCAGGATCCTGAGTTTGCTGATATTTTAAGACAGAAGAGGCTTCTAGGGATAGATCGCAAATCGCATACTGCAGAGTGGAAAGAGCGCAGTTGGCTATATGATGTCAATATGCAGGGATATCGATACCATATGAGTAATATAAATGCAGCTATTGGTTTAGGGCAGCTAAGAAAGATCGATAAATTCATAGCTAGAAGAAGAGAGATTTGCGCAAGATATGATGATGCATTTTCTAATATTGAAGGGATTAGACTGCTTGATGTGGATTACGACAGAATAACACCGTTCATGTATGTAATAAGAGCCGAAAATGGTAAGCGGGATGAGTTGATGTCATATCTGAAAAATATTGACATAGAGACAAGCATCAGCTATATACCTAACCATTTCCATACTCTCTATAAGAAGGAAAACGAGTCTTTACCACATACTGAAAAGGCGTTTGAGGAAATTCTTTCTATACCGCTTCATTATGGATTATCTGATGAAGATGTTGAAAAGGTCATTGCAGGGGTAAAGAGCTATTTTAAACAAGTGTGAGGTATATGAGGAAGAAAGGGTGATGAGTAGTGAATCCGAAGGTCATAATTTTTTGTGGAGGACTAGGGACAAGGTTGAAGGAAGAGACCGAATACAAACCAAAGCCTATGGTTGAAGTAGGTAATAAGCCCATCCTTTGGCATATCATGAAACTTTACTCCCATTACGGATTAAAAGACTTTGTATTGTGCCTTGGATATAAGGGCGAAAAAATCAAGGAATATTTCTTGAACTATGAGATGATAAATAATGATTTTAGAGTAAAGCTTGGTTCTAACAAGGAAATAACCATATTCAAGAATTCAGATGAGAATGATTGGAATGTTACGCTTGTAGATACTGGAAAGACAGCATTAAAGGGTTCGAGACTGAAAAAAGTCGAGAAATACATCGACAGTGACATATTTATGGTTACCTATGGTGATGGAGTTGCTGATATAGATATAAACAAGCTGCTGGAATTCCATAAATCACATGGAAAAATCGGTACAGTCACCGGGGTACGTCCTCCGTCATTATTTGGTGAATTGCTGGTAGAAAACGATAAAGCACTGTTGTTTTCTGAAAAACCTCAGACTTCATCGGGTTTGATTAGTGGTGGGTTCTTCGTATTCAATAAAAAGCTGTTTGATTACTTATCTATTGATGATAATTGTGATTTTGAAAAAGGCCCTTTAGAAAAGCTTGCTGCAGAAGGGGAGCTGATGGTATATACACATACAGGCAAATGGGGCTGTATGGATACACAAAGGGATATGGAATATCTAAATAACCTGTGGAATATGGATAAAGCATTTTGGAAGCTGTGGGACTGTTAATTCAGATTATATAAAAGGAGATAGGAATATTATGGTGAAACACTACTGGCAGCATAAAAATGTCCTGGTAACTGGTTGTACTGGGCTATTAGGTTCTTCCCTGACACAGGCACTAGTTGAAAAAGGTGCAAATGTGATAGGGTTGGTAAGAGATAATGTACCAAAATCAAATTTTGTCAAGCTCGGTTTGGATAAACGTATAAATATAGTACGCGGTGAAGTAGAGGATTACTCGCTTATGGAAAGGATCATTAATGAGTATGAGATTGAAGCTGTGTTTCATTTAGCGGCTCAAACGATAGTTACTATAGCGAATAGAAATCCTATATCCACCTTCGAAACAAATATAAAAGGGACATGGTCGCTGTTAGAGGCTTGTAGAAAAAACTCGACGGTAAAAAGAGTGATTATTGCATCAAGTGACAAAGCATATGGGAAACATGAGCATTTGCCTTATAGAGAGGATGCTCAACTGAAAGGCTCCCACCCATATGATGTATCAAAAAGTTGCGCAGATTTGATTTCTCATACCTACTATAACACTTATAAACTACCTGTTTGTATAACAAGATGTGGGAATTTTTACGGTGGAGGGGATTTGAATTTTAACAGGATAGTTCCTGGGACAATACGTTCTGTCCTATTCAATGAAAGCCCGGTAATAAGAAGTAACGGTGAGTATATAAGAGACTATGTATATATTAAGGATGCTGTTGAGGCATACCTTTTCCTAGCAGAAAAAATGGACAGTAGAGAGATTCATGGAGAGGCTTTTAACTTCAGTAATGAAATACAGCTGACTGTTTTGGAGCTTACCAATCTTATCCTGAAGATCATGGGAAGGGAAGATCTGAAGCCTAAAGTCCTTAACGAGACAAGTGGTGAAATCGAGCATCAGTATCTTTCAGCAGAAAAGGCCAGGACAATACTTGGCTGGAAGCCTAAGTACAATGTCGAAGAGGGGCTCAAAGAGACTATACAATGGTATACAGAGTTTTTTAACAATAAGGAATAGAGAGGTATTGATAATGATAGAGGGAGTAAGGATAACCCCATTAAGAAAGATTCCTGATGAGCGTGGAATGATAATGCATATGCTTCGTTCTGATAGTCCCAACTTTGAAAAGTTTGGTGAAATATACTTTTCTGTTGTTAATCCAGAAGCAATAAAGGCGTGGCATCTACACAAGGAGATGACTTTGAACTATGCAGTCGTATCTGGTATGATAAAATTTGTTCTCTATGATGACAGAAAAGATTCACCGACAAGGGGTGAACTTCAGGAAATGTTCATAGGCGAAGACAATTATGTACTGGTGACTGTTCCACCCTTTATCTATAACGGGTTTAAGGGAATAGGAGTCAAACCTGCCATAGTAGCAAACTGTGCTACAATTCCCCATGATCCTAATGAAATAATCAGGGTTGATCCTTTCACGAAGGATATTCCTTATGACTGGCAAATAAGACATGGGTGAATCCTTACTTCTGTATAGGGGGATTTTTGAATGCCACTAGTAAGTGTAATAATGAATTGCTATAACTCGGACAAATACCTGAATGAGGCTTTGGACAGCTTATATAAGCAAACCTTCAAGGATTTTGAAATAATATTCTGGGACAATCAGTCGACAGATAAAAGTGCAGAAATAGCTATGAGCTATGGTAAGCCTTTGAGGTATTTCAAAGGAGAAACCTTCCTACCCCTTGGCGCAGCAAGAAATGAGGCTCTCAAAAAGGCAGAAGGTAAATATATCGCTTTCCTTGACTGTGATGATAGATGGGCAGTTGATAAACTAGAAAGGCAGATTGAGCTGATAGAGCGTTTGCCTAAAGAAGTGGGGTTTGTCTATAGTAACTATTATGAATTGAATATGGCGCATATGGAAGAAGTTGTTGCACATAAGAATCCGCAGCCTGAAGGTAAAGTATTTGGTAGATTTCTCAATGAGTACCCAGTTGGAATGGTCACAGTACTACTAAGGAAAAGTGAGTTGGATAAGGTTGACACGCTATTTGATGAAAATCTTAACATAGCTGAAGAATATGATTTATTCATGAGGATATTGTATAGTTGCCAGGCAGCATATATCCATGAACCACTGGCAGTATATCGTATATATCCGGAAAATACTACTAACACAAAAAGAGAAAAATGGCCGGATGAGGTCATTTATGTAGTAAACAATCTTAAATCTATCCTGTCTGAATCCGATAAGCAAAGATATGTGCATGAATTGAAGTTAATGGAACTTATGGCTAAACTCGAACGTGCTAAAATTCTAAGGACTAAGGGTGATAATAGTGGAGCGAGGGAAAATATCAAATTTTATATTCATTTAAGTAAGACCTCGACTATCCACAACCTGAGATGTCTGGCTAGATATATTGAAACATATATGCCTTACAAGCTCAGTGGGCTTATAAGAAATAACATAAATCGTTTCAGACGCATCTAAGAAAAATAGAATGAGGAATAAAAATGTGCGGTATTTGTGGATTTACTCAATCTAAACAGAGAAATTTAGCAATAGATAGTCTGAGGGTCATGAATGATACTCTTTCACATAGAGGTCCTGATGATGAAGGGTTCTATATAGATGAAGGAGTGGGCCTTGCGCAGCGCAGATTAAGCATACTTGACCTAAGTCCAGCAGGTCACCAGCCCATGAGTGATAGTACAGGAGCTTTGTGGGTGGTTTTCAATGGCGAGATTTATAACTATCTGGAACTGCAGAATGAACTGAGACAGTTAGGATTCTCGTTTAACTCCCATTGTGATACCGAAGTTATAATATATGCATACCAAGCCTGGGGAGAAAAATGTTTTGAACGGTTCAACGGTATGTTTGCCATTGTTTTATGGGACAAGAAAAATAATAAAGTGATTCTGGCCAGGGATCGTTTAGGGAAAAAACCCTTATACTATTACTCAAGGAATGGTCAATTCGCTTTTGCCTCAGAGCTTAAGGCCATAATGAAATACCCTCTTCTGAAAAAAGAGATAGATGAAGATAGTTTATACATGTATTTTATTTTTGGGAATATTCCTTCTCCCAATACCATATTCAAGGATGTATATAAACTGGAAGCCGGACATTACATGGTTATACAGGATGGCTGCGTCGAGGACCATATTTATTGGAATCCCATTAATGTTGCTCGTGAGCAGCAATACAAGGACATATCCTATGATGAGGCACAGAATGAATTGGAGAGATTGATAAGAAGTGCTGTAGAATACCGACTTATAAGTGATGTAAATCTTGGTGCATTCTTAAGCGGGGGTATAGACTCAAGTCTTATTGTTTCAATGATGGCTGCTATCGACAAAAGGGCTGTTAAGACTTTCACAATAGGCTTTGAAAGCACCAATTTCAATGAAGCAGAGCATGCAAAGGAAATTGCGAAACACTTGAATACTGAGCATCATGAGCTATATGTCAGTCCAAAGGATTGCTTTGATACGATTATGCGACTTCCTGACATATACGATGAGCCCTTTGCGGATTCTTCTGCAATACCAACCTTCCTGGTATCAAAAATGACACGGGAGCATGTAACGGTAGCACTCTCGGGAGATGGTGGGGATGAGCTTTTCTGTGGATATGAGCATTATAGGAGAATCAATAGACTAGATAGGTTATTGCACCTGCCTCATGTTGTTAAGAAGTCTGTTTTAGAGGTAGTCAGACCTTTTATAGGAAATAACAGAAGACTAAGGAATTTCACAGAGGCTATACTCGGTAATGGGGCTCCAGGCTTGCATGAGCATATTATGAGCCAGTGGAGGGCAAAGGACCTAAGTCAGTTGTTTATTGATAAAACTTCTTCTAAGCTTATCTTACAGAATAGCAAGTTCAGGCAAACTCATGAGGATGTAAAGGATATGGGTTTACTACAGAGACTGATGTTAGTTGACATCAAGAATTACCTACAGGAGGATATTCTTACTAAGGTGGACAGAGCAAGTATGGCAACATCATTAGAAGTCAGGGCACCTTTGTTGGATTACAGGATAGTTGAATTTGCTTTAAGAACGCCACTGGAGTATAAGTTTAGTGATGGGATCACGAAAAGGATACTAAAGAACATACTTTACAAATATGTACCTAAGGAATTGGTCGAAAGACCCAAAATGGGCTTTGCTATACCGCTTTCCGATTGGTTGAAAAAAGATTTGAGGCACTTGGTAGACCATTATCTTAATCCTACTAGATTGAAAGAGCAAGGAATATTTGAAGATAGGATTGTTTCGACTATTATAGCAGAACATATGAGTGGAAGACTCAATAACATGAACATGATCTGGTCCATGCTTATGTTTCAAATGTGGTTTGATAGATATATGATATGATCGAGGGCATTTATAAACATATATGCCTAACTATAGTGGAGGAATATTGATGAGTGATCATGCAAAAGAGGTATCTGAAGGAAAACGTTTTGAGTTTGGTAAGAATTGGGCTCAATTCTTATCAAAGCTGAACGATGAACGTATTTTGGTAGCAGAAAAATCATTAAAAGAGATGTTGAATGTAGATACTCTTGAAAAAAAGACATTCATAGATGTTGGTTCCGGTAGCGGCTTGTTCTCTCTTTGTGCGAGGAGATTAGGTGCAAGAGTCCATTCATTTGATTATGATCCAAATTCTGTTAATTGTACAGCTGAACTAAAGAGAAGATATTACAATGGTGACGCGCAGTGGACAGTTGAGGAAGGAAATGCATTAGACAAAGGCTATTTAGAATCTTTAGGCAAATTTGACATTGTATATTCCTGGGGTGTATTACATCACACGGGTAATATGTGGCGGGCTCTGGACAATGTTTCCAGCCTGGTTGCTCCTGAAGGGATGCTGTTCATTTCCATATATAATAATCAAGGAAGAGCCAGCAATCAGTGGTTGGCTGTTAAGAAGCTATACAATAAACTACCTGGAGGGATGAAGTTCATTGTATTGTGGCCTTCGTTTATAAGACTAAGAGGGCCTATGTTCCTAAGAGATTTGTTTAAGGGAAAGCCTATGTATACCTGGAATACCTATATCAAAAGGCGCGGTATGTCACCATGGAGTGATGTTGTTGACTGGGTAGGAGGATATCCATTTGAAGTAGCAAAACCGGAAGAAATATTTGACTTCTATAGAGATAGAGGATTTAAGCTTCTAAACATGAAAACATGCGCTGGTGGTAGGGGTTGTAATGAGTTTGTCTTTAAAAAGGAAAATTAGTAGAGTAGTGTATAATTGAGGTTGACATGGTAAAAAAAATAAAAGTTCTCCATATCATTCCGACTTTGACAATTGGGGGGGCTGAGCGGCAGCTCTTGAGCTTGGTTAGCGGATATGATAAAGAAAAATTCGAAATGAAGGTTTTCTGTACCACTTCGGGGGGGGCACTGCATAAAGAATTTATAGCAGCAGGACAGGAGCCTGTCATATTTGATAAATGCAGCAAAGCGGATTTGAAGTTTTTCATCCGCTTGATTAAGGCTATCAAGCGGTACAAACCGGATATAGTTCACACATGGCTGGATACGGCAAATATCTGGGGAGGGCTCGCTGCATTTATAGCAGGTGTCAAAGTCATCATTTCATCTGAAAGAAGTGATGGGAACAAAAGCAGGCTGTTCGCTTTCATTACGAAGACATTATCTAATATATTTACTTTAGTGATCTGTAACAGTAGGAGTGCTCAGGATACACTACACAAAAAAATCGGTATACCTGCCAAAAAGCTTACTACAGTATATAATGGTATTGACACCAGCCGGATTCCTCCTATTCAGAGTATAAGGCAATCCAGTAGAGACACTCGAAGTGAGTATGGTATAGAGCAGGATGACCTGTTAATCGGTATGGCATGCAGAATTGATGTGGCTAAGGATCTTGAGACCTTTGCAAAGATTGCTGAAAAGCTGACAGGTACTTATTATAGTTTTAAGATGCTTATCATAGGAGATGCTCTCTTTCCAGAGGAGAAAACGTATAAGGAGCAGATAATCAAGCTCTTAGATGATAAGGGACTAAGAGACCGAATCATAATCACTGGTTTTAAGAATGATATTTCAAAAGAGATAGGTATGTTGGATATATATATTCATACTTCCATTAGAGAAGGTTTAAGCAACTCCATAGCAGAAGCAATGCTTTTAGAAAAGCCTATCATAGCTACTGATGCAGGGGGGAATGCTGAACTGATAGAGGATAAGGTTTGCGGTATAATTGTTAAAACGGGTGATGAACAAGGGTTTACGGACGGTATTCTTAGGCTGGTTTCTGATAAAGAGTTAGCTTTTGGGTATGCAGTCAAAGCGCGGGAGAAAATCTTAAGGGCTTTTAGTAAAGAAGTTATGGTCGACAATATGCAAAATATTTATTTAACTATAAAGGATAGAGGCAAATGAAAAATCTGAAAATATATGCCTACCACAGAATCACTCCTATAGAGAGAGGAACATTATCTGTAACTATCGAAAACTTTGATAGGCAGATTAGGTATATGCTGGATAAAGGATATGAATGCATAAACCTGGCACAATTATATGATAAGTATATCAAGGCAGGCAGAGAACCAGAAAAGAAGTGTTTTGTCATAACCTTTGATGATGGTTATGCAGACAACTATATGCATGCATACCCTGTATTGAAGAAGTACGGCATAACTGCGAGCATATTCTTGACTGCTAACTATATATCAAGCAGAGAGATTTTTCCTTGGGATAAGCAAAGGTTTGAAATACCGGTTTCTGAGGACTACCCTATGACAAAAAATAATATAGAGGAAATGCTTGCATATGGAATAGATTTTGGCTCTCATACGTTGAACCATCATTTACTTACAACAGTCAGCATTGATACAGCAAAAGAAGAAATAGAAAAATCAAAAAAAGTACTTGAGGATATGCTTGGAAAAGAGATTCTATCCTTTTGTTATCCCGCAGGAAATCTGAACGAGGAAGTGTGCAAACTAGTTGAAAGTGCTGGATATAAGCTTGCTGTAGTCACTCCGCCGAGAAAAGGGATAAAAGAGACTGACTTTACCTTGAAGCGTATAGGTATATACCAGAAGGACGATATGTTCAGGTTTGCTATGAAAAGTAATAAATTAATCTACTATATAAAAGAAATCACTAAATAGTGACAGAGGGAAAAATGATAGATAATTCACAAGTATGTGGATTCTGTAAATCGAAAAAACTGAATGTGTTTATGAAGTTCAATGGCTTCAACCTTATGAAATGCAAAGGCTGTGCTATAGTTACGACACAGCATGGAAACCACATAGATACCACTAATAAAAAGTTCGATTCAGAGTATCTTGATAAGCTTTTATCAAACTCAGCTGCAAGCGATATATTTTTTAAGAAGAATTCAGCGGTTATAAAAGAATATTTGCAACACGGAAAGCTATTGGATGTGGGATTTGGCGCGGGGCACTTTCTTGCCGAAATGGCTGGCGCGGGGTATGACGTATATGGTGTAGAAATATCTGAAAGTGCCTGTGAATACGTGAAGCAAAAGTATGGTATCGGAAACGTAGTTTGTGGTAGTTTTTTGAATTTGGAATTGGATAAAAAGGTGGATATGGTAACATTTTGGGATTCTCTTCAGTACGTAGAGTCTCCTATGGCATATCTGGTGAAGGCAAATGCGTGTCTCGAGGACGATGGATTAGTGGTTGTACAAGTTCCTAATAGGGGACGGCTTAATATGGCCTATGCCAGGTTCTTATACCGAATCAGCAGCGAACTTGCCAGAGTATTCCTTCATATCCCAGCTGCTGTGACACTATTTAATGAACATTCACTGGAGAAGGTACTCGGGACAGCTGGTTTTAAACTGCTAGAGGTAGTAAATAACCCTACAGTCAAGAAATTCAGATGGAGTGGGAACTTAAGTCTGAAGAGTATTGTTGTAAATGTAATAGAAAATGTGTATATAGCCATTGCGCGGTTTAAAAAGGAAAAAGAGTCCCTCATTGCAATTGCTAAGAAAGTATAAAAGAATATGATTCACTAGTATATTAGAAAGGCTGAAATTTTTAATGAATATAGGGTTCGTTTGTTCTTCTGATGGTATAGGCGGGGCTGAGAAGAATATCAAGCTTACATGTGAGCACCTTAATAAAAAAGGCTTTAGTACAAGTGTGATATTATTAAGAAACTGTCCTAAGCTAAAGGATTTTTATGAAAAAAACAATATAGAAGTATACAGCTTCAACCTGGTATCTATCAGAAGCGTTTTAAAGGATTTTGTTAGGCTGTGTTCATTGTTGAGGAGTAAAAAATTCGATGCGATACAGTTGTTCGGGCTCAGGACGAACATTATCATGAGGCCTATCGGGAAGCTTATAGCCAGGACAAAAGTAGTTACTGCCGTAGTCAGTACTGATGATTGGCGGAAATGGTATCACATAATGCTAGACAGAATTACTGCCCCTTTTGTAGATATGTACGTTTCCAACTCTATTGCAGGTAAGGAAGCAGTCATGAAAAGAGAAAAGGTCAAGGAGAGCAAAATAAAGGTAGTATATTATGGTATAAACCTGGATAGCTATGAGCCATTGACCGAAGGTGAAAAGGAAGCTGCGAGGGGAAAATATGGAATAAAAGCTCAGAATTTTGTGATAAGCGAGATAGCCAATCTAAGAATCATGAAGGGGCATAAGCTTGTAATAGATGCTGTTGAAAATCTAGTGAAGGATTTTGATAATATTAGGGTGATTTTTGCAGGTAAGGATGACAGTAATGGTGAAATACCCAATTATATAAAAGAAAAGAGGTTGGAAAAGTATTTTATATTAGCTGGGTTTGTGGATGATATCCGCTCTCTATTAGGTATCACAGATTTGTTCCTGCTCCCCTCTGATTGGGAAGGAATGCCTACTTGTGTCCTCGAAGCCATGTCAATGAAGGTTCCAGTCATTACTACTAAGGTAGGCGGGATTCATGAACTCACTGGAGATGACGGAGGAATACTAATTCCAAAAGGTGATTCAAAAGCCCTTGAAAGAGCTATCAGGACGATGCTAGGAAATGAAAATACCAGAAAAAATTGCGTTATGAATGGCTATATTCGAGCAAAAGAGATTTTTTCAGAAAATGATACTTTTGACAAACTGGCAAAAGTATTCAAAAGCATGCCGTAAGCATGAGCTATATTATAAAATTGAGGTTGAGTACATGACGGAGCAGGTATCTGGCAACAAGAATAGAATCATCAAGAGTAGCTTAATCGTATCAATTACTACAGGAATATTTTTGTTCTACTTGACGGGGTACGTTTATTTCTTATGGATGGTATCCATTGTGGTATTATCATGGTCTCTAAGGCTTTTAGCTGAAAGGATTGGTACTGACAGGAAAGAAATTGACTTCTTGAGTCTGATAAGCATAATTGGTCTTGTATTAAGAATCCTATCAGTGATAATAAATTCCGTATATCCTGTATTATACTTATCAGATGCACAGACTTACGAACAGGAAGGTATGAAGATAGTAGAAGAATGGAGAAATGGGAATTTGTTTTTTACATCACCCTCTGAGCACTTCTTTTACTATACGTATAATGCAATAATATATTTTCTGTTTGGCTTTCACCCGTCTATTGTGAATATTGTAAATAGCTTTCTTGGTGTTGCTGCAGCTTTGAACATATATGTGATATGTAACAGAATGTTTGGCTATAAGGCAGCCAAGGTATCGTTGATTTTATGCTTATTCTTCCCTTCCCTGGTAGTTTGGCAGATTTTGAACCTGAAGGAAGCAATGGTTGTCTTTTTGCTTACGGCTATTATCAGGAATCTATACTATGTCCAAAAGCAGATACGAGCAAGAACTATTGTTTCATTAGCCATATATGTAGTTGTTCTGACTATTACCAGAAGCTATGCCGGGATATTCATGGCATGTGTTGTTTGTGTATACTTCCTGATTGCCTTAAGGGTGACAGTCATGAAGAAAGTTGCTGTTTCTTTTGCTATGGTAGCAGCTATGGGAATCGTGACATACAAAGCAGGGATGGGCTTTTTCGGATGGGAATTTTTGAAGTACTATAATCTTGACACCCTGGATTTATTCAGAAACACTAGGTATAGAGGCGGGTCAGAAGTTTTATTGGACATGCATATAAACACATTGTCAGGATTACTTAAGTTTTTGCCTGTAGCTTTTCTTTACTTTATGTTTTCCCCTTTTCCCTGGCAATTTGGGGGAACCATGCTCCAAATGGCTGGGGCACTGGAAAATATCTTATGGTATATATTATTCTTCATATTTACTTTACCAGGGATATATTATACTTTAAAATTAAAGAAGGATAGGCTCTTCAGTAGTGTTCTGATTTTGATCTTAATGGCTTTTACAGGACTCTACTGTTTGCAGATGGGAAATATGGGCTTTGCATATAGGATGAGAGGGCAGCTGTTACCAATATATTTTATTTTTGCTTCGTATGGATTTGTGCAGTCATACAATATACGGAAGTCGTTAAAGAACCGTTAATCTAAGGATAGAGGTGTAGCAATGGCAAGTTACTTAGTTACAGGTGGAGCGGGCTTTATAGGCTCCAACATAGTTGAAAGGCTATTAAAGGATGGAAATAAGGTAAGGATTGTAGATAATCTGGTAACAGGTAAGTTTGATAATATCAGGGAATTCATTGATATTGCTGATTTCATCTGTGGGGACCTGGCTGATTATAGAATTGCAGAAAAAGCTGTAGATGGTATTGACTATATAATACACCAGGCAGCTATACCTTCAGTACCCAGGTCTGTTAAAGATCCTATCGCAACAAATGAAAGCATAGTTACAGCTACGGTGAATCTTTTTAAGGCAGCCGTTGAAGGTAAATCAGTAAAAAGAGTCGTTCAGGCGGCATCTTCATCAGCGTATGGAGATACACCGACTCTGCCGAAGAGGGAAGATATGATACCTAACCCTCTTTCACCATATGCAGTGGCTAAATTGACACAGGAATACTATGGAAAAGCCTTCTATAACGTATATGGATTAGAGGTGTTGTCCCTCAGATATTTCAACGTATTTGGACCAAAACAGGATCCAAAATCCTTTTATTCTGCTGTCATTCCAAAATTCATCAGCATAATTATGGAAGGGAAGCAACCTACTATTTATGGGGATGGAGAAACCAGCAGAGACTTTACTTATATTGATAATGTAGTGGAGGCAAATTTATCAGCCTGTCTATGTAAATGGCCCGGTAGCTCTGAAGTAATGAATATCGGCTGCGGAGAGCGGATTTCACTAAACGAATTGGTTGTAAAGATAAATAGCATACTTAGCACAGATATTATTCCTCTATATGCAGAAACTAGAGTGGGAGATGTCAAACATTCCTTGGCGGATATCACGAAGGCAAAAGAAATATTAGGTTATGATGTAAAAGTTAGTGTTGATGAGGGTCTAAGGAAGCTAATAAAATGGTTGTCTAATAATAACCAGTAAACAAACATTTGTATATGTGCTATAATGATAGGCGAACGAGTTGACAGAGGAATGTGGAGGCGGCTAAAATGAGTCTTTATAATAATATAATAAAGAAAAATGAATTTGTGTCGGTAATTGGACTTGGGTATGTCGGACTTCCCCTTGCAATCGAATTTGCGAAAAAAATCAATGTTATTGGATACGACATCAATCAAGATAAAATCAGTAAACTAAAAGAAGGTATCGATCCTACAAAGGAAGTCGGTAGTGAGGCACTTAAGTCCACAGCAATGAGATTTACCAGCAACGAGGCTGATTTACGTAAAGTCAAATTCCATATTGTAGCTGTTCCAACTCCTATAAACAGCGACAGAACACCGGATCTGAGACCTGTAGAAGGAGCGAGCGCGATACTTGGACGAAACCTTTCTAAAGGCTCGATTGTAGTATACGAATCGACTGTATATCCTGGGGTTACGGAGGAAATATGTGTTCCTATACTGGAAAAGATGTCAGGACTTAAGTGCGGTGTTGACTTTAAGGTAGGGTATTCTCCAGAGAGAATAAACCCAGGGGATAAGGTCCATACAGTAACCCAAATAACCAAGGTAGTGTCCGGTATGGATGAAGAATCCCTAGGTGAGATAGCAAATATCTACAGTATCATAGTTGAAGCCGGGGTGTATAGGGCAGAAAGTATCAAAGTTGCTGAGGCAGCAAAGGTAATTGAAAACTCTCAACGTGATATTAATATAGCTTTTATGAATGAATTATCAATTATATTTAATAAGATGGGCATAAGTACAAATGCCGTACTGAAAGCTGCCGGCACTAAGTGGAACTTTATGAAATTCTTTCCCGGATTGGTAGGAGGGCATTGCATAGGAGTAGACCCTTACTACCTTACTTATAAGGCTGAGCAAATAGGCTATCACCCTCAGGTTATACTGTCAGGTAGAAGGATTAATGATAGTATGGGAAAATACATTGCTGAGAATACGGTAAAACAGATCATTAAGGCGGACAAACCTATAAAGGGCGCCAAAGTGCTTATAATGGGATTTACATTTAAAGAAAATGTACCCGATACAAGAAATACAAGGGTTATCGATATTGTAAATGAGCTCAGGGAATACGGCATAGAAGTGCATGTGGCAGACCCTGTAGCAGATAAAGAAGAAGCAATGCATGAATACGGCCTTGTGATTGAGGAAGTAGATAAGATTAAGGATGTAGATGCCATAATTCTCGCAGTAGCTCATAAGGAATTTGAACATATAAACATAGAAGAGCTTAAGAAAAAATACAGAAACGGCAAATATATTCTGGTAGATGTTAAAGGTTTGATAGATAGAAGGGTTGTTGAAGAGGCAGGTATCTTCTATTGGAGTTTGTAGGCTGTGCCATAGGTGAAATGGTGTTTTATAGAAGGTGTGCATGAATTGACAATTGAGAGTTATTACTTATAGTGATATAATATGATATATTTGTTTAGAGAGCGGGGAGGACAAATTACCTATTTTTTCTTCGTTCTCTATTACTTTGAGGGGCAAATTATGCAGGAAAAAAGAAAATTGAAGGTGCTTCAGATGTGCGCAGTAGGGTTTACAGTGGAAAAGCTCCTGCTTCCACTTGTAAATGAGATGAGTAAGTATTATGATGTTACCATATTATGTGGCAGAGATGAAGTGACTGACCTGTTAAAAGAAAAAGGCTACAGGATAGAAAACGTATATATCGGAAGGCGTATACATCCGATAAATAACATAAGATCACTATTTCAACTTTTCTGGTTTTTGAAACGGGAGAGGTTTGATATTGTTCATGTGCATACGCCATTAGCCAGCTTGATTGGTCGTGTTGCTGCAAAGCTGGCGGGTGTACCTGTAGTTATTTATACAGCACATGGCTTTTACTTTCATGATAATATGGATACTTTTAAAAGAAATTTATTTATTTTGTTTGAGAAAATTGGAGGCTGGTTGTCCGATTACATTTTTACTCAAAGTACAGAAGACTATAATACAGCAATAAAAGAGAGAATTATTCATAAATCAAAAATTTCTGTGATTGGAAATGGTGTTGATATAAGTAGGTTTGACGGTAAAAGATTAAGCAATGAAACAGATCGGGAGATACTTAAGAGCTGTCTGGGTATCAACTGCAACGATTTAGTAGTAACAATCATTGGAAGGGTTGTGAGGGAAAAAGGATATATGGAGTGGATCCAGGCAGCAAATGAGGTCTTACTAAAATATAAAAACGTGAAGTTTATGGCTGTAGGAGACACATTGGAGTCTGACAGGGATGGAATAAAAAAAGAGTTGGATGAATATATAGCAGAGAACAATTTGGAAGGACATATTATTTTTACAGGCTCAAGGGCTGACGTGCCTGAACTGTTGGATATTACTGATATTTTTACGCTTCCTTCCTATAGGGAAGGGATGCCGCGTTCATTGATAGAAGCAATGTGCATGGAAAAGCCGGCAGTTGCCACAGACATACGGGGTTGTAGAGAGGAAATAGATGAGGGAATAACTGGCTTTTTAGTTCCAGTACGAAATTCGAAAATGTTGGCTGAAAAGATAGAGGCTCTTATTAATAACCCTGAATTGCGTGTAAAGATGGGTAAAATGGCCAGGAAAAAGGCTGAGCAGGAATTTGACGAAAGATTGGTCATAGAAAGACAAATTAGATTAATAGAAGAAGTATTAAGGGAAAAAATGCTATAAACGAAGTGTGCCAAAAAGAAAATTATTTTTATATAGATTAGGGGGCGAAACTGTGAAGAGGCTTATAGATTTATTTATGTCTATTGTGTCTATCATTATGCTTTCTCCAGTATTATTGATATTAGTTGGCTTAATTAAGGTTACATCAAGAGGGCCTGTAGTTTTCAAACAGAAGAGAATAGGCAAGGGAAAACACGAATTTTATATATATAAGTTCAGAACAATGTACACTAACACACCTAAAGATGTACCCACCCATATGCTGGAAAATCCCGACAAATATATTACCCCTATAGGAAAATTCTTAAGAAGAACTAGCCTTGACGAGCTTCCTCAGTTAATTAACATACTAAAAGGGGATATGAGTTTTGTTGGGCCACGACCAGCATTATACAACCAGTATGACCTAATAGAGCTGAGAGACTGCTATGGAGTAAATAACATAGCACCGGGCTTGACAGGCTGGGCACAAGTTAACGGAAGGGATGAACTGCCGATACCTGTAAAGGTTGAATATGACAAGTATTATTCAGACAATAAATCCATTTGGTTGGACATAAAAATTTTATTTATTACTTTTATAAATGTTATATCAAAGAAAGGTATTGTAGAGGGGAAACAGACTCTGGATAAGAATTGTTAGTATGACAAATAAGTAATAGACTTTTAGTTGTTGCATTTGGAGATATACTGCAAACATTCAGACATTTTTTATTTAGGAGGGAGGTCGTTATGAAGCAAAAAATCAGGTCAAACCTGTTAATAATACTTGATATAGTACTTGTGAATATATCTCTTGCTATGGCCTACTTTCTTCGGGCTGTTGATAATGGTGGAATACCGACTGAGTTCCTAAAGGATGTTAACCAGCTGGTAATTACAGCAACTATAATTAAAATTGCTACTTATGTATTTTTCAAGCTGTATAGCAGTTTATGGAGATATGCGAGCATATATGAAATGATTAATATCATTGTTGCCGCATTTATAAGTAATACTATAATGACGGGATATATGTATGTAGTTGATGTACGGCCCAGAAGTATATTCATAATTACATTTTTTACCGATGTGTTTGTAATTGGCGGAATTAGATTTGCATACAGAGCATTCAGGAGAATAGCTAAGGGAGAAGTAATCCGCCTTAAAGATTATAAAAGAGTACTGATCATTGGTGGAGGAGATGCGGGAGCGATAATTGTAAGAGAACTAAAGCTTCACCATGAATTAAAGAGTAGACCTGTAGCTATTATAGATGATGATGTTATGAAGCAGGGGAAGAAGCTGAATGGTGTTCCGATTGTAGGCCAAAGAAAAGATATAGCAGATATCATACAAAAGAAGCAGATTGATGAGATAATCATCGCAATACCATCAGCAAGTAACAAAGTTGTAAATGAAATATTCACAGAGTGTTCAAAAACGGACTGTAAGGTGAAAATATTACCATCTGTTGCCCAGCTTATCGATGAATCGGTTATGATTCAAAAAATAAGGGATGTGGACATTGAGGATTTACTGGGAAGAGACCCTATAAAACTCGATAATGACGAAATAGCATCATATATAAATGGAAAGGTTGTGCTTGTTACAGGGGGAGGAGGCTCTATCGGATCTGAGCTATGCAGGCAGGTGATTTCTTTTCAGCCAAGACAGATTATCATACTGGATAATTATGAAAATAACCTTTATGACATCCAGAATGAACTTATAGCTGCTTACCCGGATATGGATATTGTAGGAATAATCGCAAGCATAAGGGAAAAATACAGACTTGAAAATGTCTTTGCTAAGTATAAACCCGAAGTGGTATTTCATGCAGCTGCGCATAAGCATGTTCCATTGATGGAAGCCAATCCTACGGAAGCGATAAAGAATAATGTATTTGGTACGCTAAATGTTGCTGAATGTGCAGATAGGTTTGGAGTAAAAAGATTTGTTCTAATTTCTACAGACAAGGCAGTTAACCCGACTAATATAATGGGGGCAACCAAAAGAATTGCTGAAATGATAATACAAGCAATTAACAAATATAGTAATACAGAATTTGTAGCAGTAAGGTTTGGGAATGTACTTGGAAGCAACGGGAGTGTTATTCCCTTATTTAAGAAACAGATTGAACAAGGGGGGCCGGTTACGGTAACTCATCCAGAAATTATCAGATACTTTATGACTATACCTGAAGCAGTACAGCTTGTCATGCAGGCAGGAGCTATGGCTAAAGGCGGGGAGATATTCGTACTTGATATGGGTGAGCCTGTAAAGATTTATGACTTGGCACGAAATTTAATAAAGCTTTCGGGTTTTGAGCCAGATGTAGATATTAAGATAGAATTTACAGGCTTGAGGCCAGGAGAAAAACTTTATGAAGAGCTTTTAATGGCGGAAGAAGGACTGCAAGCAACTAAAAATAACAAGATATTTGTTGCTCAGCCCGTGTTTACAGACCTTGCTTTATTAAAGCGTGAAATTGACGCATTAAAAGATGTCATACTGGCCAATTCAGACCAAGTAATTGAATATATTCAAAATATTGTTCCCACCTATGTAAAATCTCGATAAACTTAGTAGTTAGGAATTACCTCACTTTGTATAAATTATGTATGGAGTGGGGTTTTTCATTTATTACAAATTTATAAACAATTATAATTGCTACTTTATAACAATATTGAAAAGTGGTAATATATATTTATTGTGCAAATACTGGATTCTGATATATTTAAAAAATACATGACTAAAATTAGACTTTTTATATCATTTATCGTAAATATATCTGATGCTGTTAATTATTATTAATCTATGATTTTATTTCTGATTTTTACAGCATATATCCTTTAAGTATATAATAATCGATCTGAGATAGGGGGAATAAAGTGAAAAAAACAATTTCTGTAGTTTTACTGGTTAGTATTCTCTTTACATTCATTACATCTTACGCATCTGATAATATTATTAGATATGTGGATGCGAAGAGAAGTCTTATTGAGAACAGCAGTGTGCTAAAAAAGTTAAGCTATACAACTTACAAGTATAGTGGCCAGTATGAGAATGCAAAAAAAAATGCTGATGAGATAAGTATAGAAACCGCCAAACAAATATATAGCTTTATGAATTGGACATTCAGTGCTTATGATGAAATGCTTCTTATAAAGCAAAGAGATTACCTGCCCGAGCAGATGAAATACTATTATGAATTATCTAAAAGTAGAGAAATAACAACGCAAAACAACTTGATAGTAGGACTAAGAGGTGTATATTTAGTACTATTGAATGCAGATATGGATAGTAAGCTAAAACAGAAAAAGTTTGAATTAGCACAGAAAAAAAATGAGCAGGATAGTAAAAAGTATAAATTAGGGTTAATTTCTAAATTAGATGTTGAAGCTTCAGAGTATAACCTGATAAAAGCAAAAAGCGAACTCGAGGCTATAAAGAGAAGCAGAGAAAATGCATGTAGAGCACTTAATAAGTATATAGGCGCTCCACTTAACTCAAGTTATGGCATAATTACCTATGATGAAACCTTTGATACCAGCATTGTAAATAAAGACATAAACTATTACATAGAAAAAGCTTTAAAAGAAAGAGCTGAAATTGTAGATGCTCAAAAAGAAATAGCACTAAAACAGTTAGAAAAAAGCATTCTTGAAGTAAATGATGTAGGTAATATATATAGAGATACAAAAAGAGATTATTCAACTATAAAAAATGAGATTGAAAGTCTATATCTAAAAATAGAAAAGGCAAAGCTTGATATTGAAAATGAGATTAAAAAAGCATATTTAGAAATAAAAAAGGAAGAAAATAATGTAAAGAGGTTACTAAGTTCAATTGATGCTCAAAAGAGAAACCATGAGAAGTTAAAGGCATTACTTAAACAGGGCATGACAACAGAAATGGCTGTTGATGAAATGCAAATATCAATAAATGAGATGGAAAACGGATATAAAATCGCTGTGTATAACTATAATACGAAGTTGATTAAACTTGTATATGCAGCCGGTATCGGACCAGCATACTAAGAGAGGGGTATACTATGAAAAGATTAGTATCTATAATGCTAACATTGTTTATTACACTTTCATTCACTACAGTATTTGCTAGTGGACAAAAAGTTACTTTAACTATAGAGGAAGCAAAAAAGCTGGCAGTTGAAAAGAGTAGGCAAGCGGTATTAGATGATTTATATATAAAAGTTAAAGAGATTATTTTAAATGATTCAAAATATGACATTCTTCCTAATTCTGGCTCTTCGCTGGAAAATGCATATAAAAAAGGTGTAGAACCGATAGAGGTTGAAATGAACCTGGAGTTAGCTAAAAGGGCTAAGCGAGATAATCTTGAAACTCTAAACTATAGCGTATTAAAGGTAGCTACAGAAATACTAGTAATAAATAAAGAGCTTGAGACGGAGAAACAGAAGCTGAGTATTTTGCAAGATAAGTATTCTATGGTACAAGCGAAATTTAAGCAAAAATCAGTTACACAAAATGATGTAAATGATGCTGAATACAGTGTTGAGTGCAAGAAAAACGACATTATTAGGGTGGAAGATAACTTAGAGGCCGCTAAACTTGAATTGCAAAAGCTATTAAATATGCCTGTAAACGAGGTTCTGGTTGATATAAAAGATGTGATTGAATATAAATTTTTACAAAAGGCAGATATTGAAAATATAATAACAAAAGCTTTTGAAACAGATAAAAATATTTATGAGAAAGAGCAGGGCTTAAAAATAAAAGAAAAGAATCTTGAGGAAATCAATCATTACCTCAAACCGGGTAGTTCTGCATATGATAATGCTTACTATGATGTGGAAATTGCAAAAATTGAACTAGCTGATGCCAAGGCAAATCTTGAAACGGATATCAGAAATAAGTACAATGATTTACTTAACCAACAGGGAAAGGTAGAGACTGCGGAAAAATTCGCATTACTTTTAACCAAAAAATTGTCGGCAGCAGAAACTAAATATAAAAAGGGAACACTAAATAAAGAATCATTCCTGAATGAAAAAGAAAAATACATAGACGCTGTATATCAAAAATATTCATCTATTCGCGACTATAACGTAATAAAGGCAGAATTTGAAAATTTAGTATCATGATATAAAATAGTACTGTACAAGAGGGTATTGAATCAGAATTGTTCTGATTCAATACCTTTTGATTTTATAGCGGATATTATTGCTTTACTACTTATGTAAATGTTCCGATATACTAAGATATTGGAACTTTGTGTCACATATTAACGTCATATAGCTGTTAATATATAGCAAAAAGTGATATACTGATATCTATATAACTAATGAAAAGGGGTTTTATAAATGAGGTCAAAGAGAATACTTTCCACCATACTGACAATCTGTATTTTCCTTTCACTTCTGGTACCAGCAAAAGCCACAGGATTAACAAGTTCTGAAAAGGCTGATGTCCTTAAAAGCTTAGCAGTGTTTGGGAGCAGCAATCTTGAGGCACAGGTAAAGAGGTATGAGGCAGCCATATATGCAGTAAGAGTACTTGGAAAGGAAGCATATGTAAAAGAAAACGCCGACACACTAAAGCAGACAAAATATACCGATGTAGACAGTAAACAGGCATATGCTCCATATATCGGGTATTGTGAAGGAGCGGGATTGATAAAAGATTCTTCGGCAGGTAAGTTTAATCCTGATAAAAATATAACTGAGAAAGCTTTCTTAAATATAATATTAGGTACTATGGGATACATATATAAAACTGACTATACTATATCCAACATATATTCAAAGGCATATGATATAGGTTTGTATACGGATTCTTCCTATAAAACCAAAACTGCAGATAATACCAACTTTAAGAAATCTGATGTTGTTAATATACTTTATAACGCACTAAGTAAAAACAAGAAGGGCACCAAAATAAGGCTGATTCAAAATCTCGTGTCTGAGAAGGTTATTTCAAAGGAAACAGCTATTTCCACAGGGCTTTTATCAGATAGTGTATTAACTGCCATAGAAAAAGTTATGGTATTGGATCAGACTAATATATTTGTAAAAATCAATGAGCCTATTCAAAATCTGACAATAAATAATATAAAAATATATAAGACCGGTAAACCAGATAAAGTACTTACCTTCACAATAAAGTCTCAGGGGAGTGACGGATCATTTGTACTAAATACCGGCGCTCAGGAGGCTTTAGAATCATATACTATAGAAATGATTAATATTAAAGATATAGAAGGAAATGAAGCCGGTACTTTAACAAGCACTTTTGAGGGTGTACAGGGCTCTGAGATAAAATCAGACTTTTTTAGAATAAGCAAAGTCATGCCTATAAGCAAGGATTGCATTAATATTTACTTCACCCATCCGGTGAATATTAACAGCCAGGTAGCCTCCAGCTATGAGATATGGGAGGGGGAGAAGCTGTTTGTTAAAGGGTCATCACAGACTATAGCTGTTCGAACAATTCCTGAGACTGAAAATGCCGTTTCATTATATTTAAACAGGACATCGTTTGTCAAAGACAGTATATATGTACTAAAAATAAACGGCAATCTTACAAGTGCATATGGAGTTAAAATAAATGATGGGAGTGGGGATAGTGTTAAGTTTAAAGGCACTGATAGTATTATAAACAGTTCCTCTGGCAACAATAGTCCGAGTGAGCTTACACTTTCAAATATTAGTCTTGTAGATAACCAGACCATGCGGCTGGAATTCAATATGGAGATTAGCCCTACTCTTGCAAAGCAGCTACTTAACTACTACATAACAGACTCAAACGGTGTACAGCTTACTGTAAAACAGGCTGCTTTGGCTACAGAAACCGGCAAGAAGGACCGGATTGTATTTGTAAGTATAAATGGGGTATTTACCCAAGGGGCAAGCTATTCTCTCACTATTGATTATATGACAGATGTTACAAGACAGTATATTATTGACGGAAAGAAATATCCATTCACCGCAAGCTACCCGGGTAAAGTGAATATGCTTATAAACGGAATTACCGGAATAGATGGTAATACACTGAAGATAACCTTTAACAAGGCACTGGATAAGGAATCCGCTGAAAATATATCCAATTACTTAATTACAGGAATAAATCACACTAACTATAGCGCAGTTCCTGTCAAGGCTATATATGATCCAGTAGCAGACCCAAATTCAGTTAAGCTTTACCTTGTGTCAACAAATCCCATGCAGAAGGATAAGGTATATATAGTTAGTGTGATGAGTACACTAAAAGATAATATAGGCAATTCTCTATCTGGCAGACTTCAAGGTGTGCTGACATGCACTAATGGAACAGTAACAAAGCCTGCAATAAAGGAAGCTGTTATTATTTCGTCAGACTCCATTAGAGTTAGCTTTAATAAGGAAGTATTAATTGAAAAGCAGACAATACTCACATCGAACTATATTCTGCAATACAATGACGGTAGGGATACCGTGGTAAAAGTGCCAATAGGGATTTGTGTTATTAATGAAACAACTTTTATACTAAAGTTTGATTCGTTGGATTTTAATACAGCTTACAAGCTGTCATGCGTAAATATCAAGGATTTTACAGGAGCTACCTCAGATGCACAAAGCTTTAAAGACGTTACTATGGGCAGCAAGTAGCAGGAGATGAAACTAATGAAGATATATGTTCAGGGTGTAGTAAGAAGTCTTACTACACCCTGAATTTTTTCCTATTTAGCTAGGCAGTTGGCATTTTCCCTTATATAGGAATGGTATTTGCAGTCATATTTTTTTGCATACTCAAGAGTTTTGTTGTAGCGTGAAAGAACCCTGTCCAATCTTCTGCTATAATGTTGGACATCATTATTAAGTAAATTGAAATTATTGCATTCAATAATCTTGTTTAGCTTAATATGCATATTTGCGATTAGGACGTACATCAACTCTTTTGACATAGTAAATACCCCCTAAATATTCATTTATAGCTGAAAACTAAAACTTGAATAGGCCGTTAACAACTCATATTTCTTTAATATTTTAGTACTCTTGTAATACTAAATTTTCTATAGGTTTAGAAGTAGTAAAAACAAAACATAAGAAAGGGGAAATAGAATATGTGTATAATTTGAAAAACAAATTTAAAATGCAATCTTTCTGGACAAGCTGGAATATATTTATGATATAATTATAACATATTATGGAAATAAATCAACTAATATTAGCATATACTTTTAAATAATTGCTTAATATAGATAAAGCATTATTTCTTCAGTATCTCCCAGAGTAAGAAAATACACATTTACTATTATTAGTACAATAGCATGCTATATGGAATAATTGTTTTAAAATTGCTGTTCAAAAATTTAAAATAAATGTTATAATAAAAGCAATTGAGATTAGAATGCGGGGGTTGTTTTGTGGCGAAGAAAATTCTTATTGTAGATGACGAGAAAAACATTGTAGATATATTAAAGTTTAACCTCAAAAAGGAAGGATTTGATACTATCGAAGCCTATGACGGTGAACAGGCAATAGAAATGGTTCTGAGTCAAAAACCGGATTTGATATTATTGGATGTAATGCTTCCTAAAATGGATGGGTTTACTGTATGCCGGAAACTTCGTCAGACTATCTCAACTCCTATACTGATGCTTACAGCAAAAGAAGAAGAAGTTGATAAGGTCTTAGGACTTGAATTAGGTGCTGACGATTATATTACAAAACCTTTCAGTCCCAGAGAACTGATGGCAAGGGTTAAAGCGAACTTGCGACGTATGACTGTTGAAGACGGCGCAGCTGGAAATGATACCGCTAAAAAGGCTGGTAATATGCTTAAATGCGGGGACCTGGAAATAGATATAGACCGTTATGAAGTTAAACGTAATAACATGGTTATAGAATTGACACTAAGAGAGTTCGAGCTTGTTAAGTTTTTAGCTTCTCAGCAGGATCAAATATTTTCCAGAGAAAGCTTGCTGGAAAAAGTATGGGGCTATGAATACTATGGGGATGTCCGTACTGTAGATGTCACTGTAAGGCGCTTGAGGGAAAAGCTGGAGAAGGAACCCAGCAATCCTGAATATATTATGACAAAGAGGGGCGTTGGATATTATTTCAATAAGGTAAGCTAGATGAAAAGCATAGCATAAGTGGGGTTAACATGACTTTCAGAAGAATACTTGTCGGCTTATTAAGGAGCCTTCAGTGGAAATTGGTTTTTATTTTTATAGCGATGACTATAGTTCTTATTGCTCCTATAGGAATAATGTTAAAGGTTCAGGTAGAGAATTCATACTACGATGATTTTATTGATAAAATCAAAATGGGATATGCAGAATGGAAGATTCCGGGAAACCCAACTATAGAGGATATATGGAAGAATTTATATATTCTTCATGATAGAAATGCTTTATATGTATTCAATATTGCAGGGGAAATTAAAACTTTTTCCATAGTTAACTATAAAAATTTGAATGAAGGAAAAACAATAGATAAAAATTTAGAGATTAATAATGATGCAAATAAAATCAATGTAGGTGAAATTCTAAATTCTGAAAATTTTATATCAGCTATGGGAAAAGCCGGGGTAGGCTATAAAAAAGACCTCTTGCATACAAAAGGGAAAGCTTTTTTTGATTGTGCCATAAAAATAAAAGATACGGAATATGCCTTGTATTTCAGATATTATAGTGAAGGTTGGAGCAAAATGTTGAGGAACCTCAATAACATAATATTGACAAGCATATTCTTTTCAATCATTATTTCTCTTATTATCGGATATATGCTCTCAAAGACTATTACAGTCCCTATAGTTAACCTGATGCATAAGGCTCAGGATGTGGCGAAGGGTAACTTTGACCAGGTATTGGAGGCAAAAGCCGATGATGAGATTGGCAAACTGACAAAAACCTTTAATTATATGGCAGGAGAATTGAAAAATACTTTAACAGAAATTTCTAGCGAGAAAAGCAAGATAGAGACTATTTTGAAGTATATGACAGATGGAATTATAGCTTTTAATATTAAGGGTGAAGTGGTTCATATAAATCCTACTGCAAAAAAAATGCTTGGTGTAATCAACATAGAGGAAAGCTTTAATGAATTTTCAAAAAGGTATAACCTTGGGCTATTCCTTGAAGAAATATCGTACCTTAATTTTTCCGGCAACAAGGAAGTAGGTATTACTATAGGGGATAAGTTTATAAGAGCCTATTTTGCAGTATTTACTGATGAAGAAGAAATTGCAGAAGGAATTATTATAGTTCTTCAGGATGTTACAGAGCAGCAGAAACTGGAAAATATGAGAAAAGAATTCGTTGCAAATGTATCGCATGAATTAAGAACGCCATTAACATCAATTAAGAGTTATACGGAAACCTTACTGGATGGGGCTTTGGAAGACAGGGAGACGACGGAGAAATTTCTGAGTGTAGTAAACTCTGAGGCCGACAGAATGACAAGGCTTGTTAAGGATCTGCTGCATCTCACGAGACTTGACAATCAACAGATGCACTGGAATATGCGGTTATTTTCAATCGAATCTCTTATAAAAAAGTCTGTTGAGAAAATGCAAATTGAAGCAAAGAATAAAAATCAGCTCCTAGAGAGTTATACAATAGGTGAAATACCCGATATAGTAGCTGATCGTGACAGGATTGAACAGGTAATAATTAATATAATCAGTAACGCTATTAAGTACACCCCTGATAGAGGGAAAATTACTATATATACAAGCAGATTGTATAATGATGTTTGCATAAAATTCATCGATAACGGGATAGGTATTCCGGAAAAGGATTTACCAAGGATATTCGAAAGATTCTACAGGGTTGATAAGGCCAGGTCAAGGGAAATGGGTGGTACGGGTCTTGGATTGGCTATAGCAAAAGAAATCGTAGAAGCACATAATGGAAGTATAAATATTACCAGTGAATTCGAAAAAGGGACGGAAGTATGCATAAAATTGCCTGTAAATGCTATTGAAGTTAGAGAGAGTAATCAGTAAAGGTATTTGTTTCGGGAAATTAGGGAAATAATTAGATTGTATAAAATCCCGGAAACATATGGATATACATGTAACTTATTCTTAAATGGGTTGTAATGGATTTGTAATATAAAATAATGTATAATAAATGTATGAAGTAAAATGGAATGAATTTATTTTGGTTAATATGTTAAATTGTGTATGAGGTGCTCTTAAAATGGTTAAAAAGATTTGTTTCATGCTGGTGTTCTTAATACTATTTTCTGTTTGCAGTATATCTGTATTTGCCGCTCCCGATGAGAGTGGATATGATGCCGATACCAAAGCAACTAAAGAAAAGTATGTAACTATTACAAAACCCGAGGATGGCAAAAACGAGATAACATATAACAAATCTTATTCCATATGCGGTGTAACAGAGCTGGAAAATATAAGAGTGGAACTGCACAGACTAAATGAGGATAAGAAGAAATACGAAAAGATAGTAATAGATGGGAAAAGTTATTGGGATATAGGCGAGTCAGGATTTTTTGCTAAAGAGATAGATTTAAAAGAAGGTAATAACAAGATAATGCTGGTGGCATACAAGATTTCTGATGACAAAAAGAATACTGACAGCAGGAATGAACAGAGAAGCATATTTGAAATAAAAAGAGACAAAAGGAATTTGTTGGAATCTATAAAAGATAAGATATTTGATCCGCTTAAATCATTGTTCGAGTAAAACAAAACTAATCCGGGGTTTTAAATGAATAAGCTAAGTTGGGAAAGGCTAAAGTTTTATTTTCTTATTGTTTTAATAATGACAAGTATATTACAAGTAGGAATCCTATGGAGCTATCAAGACTATGGGTTTCCTATTAATTTTTTCGGCAGAAATACAGTTCCGGAAGATATCAGTGATGAGCATGCAGCAAAAAGTCTTTTTTTGCCTTTCAGAATTGTTCTTTCTGAGGGTAGTGGAGACTCGGACAAGGATGAACCTTCGCGCTGGATAATTGGAAATAATAAGGACACGGACTATATTAAGCTGTGGGGGGAAACAAAGCAATATTTGAAAAATTCTCTCAGTATAAGTCAAAAACCTTCTTTGATGAGTATATCTGAATGGGGTAGGCTAGCGATACAGGAGAGGGTAGTAATTTTTGAATTTAAGACTGTTGTTGGGCAAAATCTATATTCATGGCTGCTTGATGTTGATAGTATTTCCAATGACTCACCTAAAGAGGTTTTTAAAATAATGGTGGCACCATGGCAGAATTCCGGAATGTTATATATTTCGGATAATGTAAAGGTTTACGCATACAATCTCAGCATTGATGAAAAGAATTTAATTGGCTATGAAGACATTATTAACAGGTATAGTGGCAATAACGACAAAAATCTTAGAAAATATAATTTTTTTAAGGAATTTGATCCTAAGAGCAAACACAGAAACAACTTCAGTGACGATGTATTAGTAATAACAAAAGGGCAATATAGTAATATCAAAGATGCTTACAGTAATATTCCTGAACGTTTGAATGTCCCAAAAACCTATACACAGGAACAGGTAGATCAGATAGCAAGCGCGGTTCTTGGTGCCGGGAAGGATGGATATGACCGTACTATCGACAGTAGTAACAACTCGATAGAGTTCAAAACACAGAATAAGATATACAAGCTTTACAAAAACGGATATCTTGAGTATAAATACCTTACAGAAATTCAGGAGTCTGATAAAGGGGAAATAAAGGAAGCTCTAGTTAATACATATAGATTGCTTAATGGTATAAAAGCGCTAGTTTCTGAGGAGAGCAGCGTTTATCTTTCGGGAATAAGAGCATCTAAAGGAGCCTATCTTTTTGATTTTGATTATATGGTAGATGGAATTCCCATTACATTTATATATCAAGAGGCAGGTCAAGATATGGTCAAACCGGCCATAACGGTAGAGGCAAACAGTAAGGATGTTTTGAGTTGTACAGCATATTTGAAAAGTTTTGAACAGGAAAATACCGAGTCTGTATATAATGTTTATTTTAGTGAAATGCTTGATGAACTGTATAAAAACTATAAAGAGTTTAAGAATGATAAAACAACTGAAATTAAAGACATCAGGATTTCATACAGTGTAAAAGCAAACCAGGCATCGCAGCAGATAAGACCTGTCTGGGTCTTGGAGACTTCCGATAAAAAATTTATCGTTCCTATGCACTTAAAACAGTAATACTTAATTTATATATCGGATATTACAGAGATATTGGAATTAAAGAATATATTTATAGAAGTTCTTAACATATAAGGGGTTTCTGAATATGGACTGGTCAAAGGCTAAAAGTGTTTTGATTGTTGTTTTTCTGATATTGAATGCGTTTTTATCTGTATACCTTATATCTTTATATCAGGGAAACAGCGTGCATAGAAAAAACATTATAAATGCTGTAAAGATACTTGAGGATAAAGGAATCAAAGTAATGTGTAAAATTCCCGAAACCAGGGATTCTTACAGTATTAACTATGAAAACTCTGTGCTTGACAAGAATATGATAGCTTCTGTCCTATTTGGGAGCAATATGATATCGGGAGCAATTATAAACGGGCAGGAGATGCAAAGAGGAAGTAAAAGAATACTTTTTACTGATAACAGTTCTTTTTTATATACTGATGCCAAACTTGTCCAAAATACACAGATTTTTGAGAAAGAAAAAATAGTAAAAATCTGTTCAAAGCTTTTAGCAGATCTAAAGCTGCCGGTGTCTGACTTTTACCTTGATTCGTACGTAACGCAGCCTGATGGCTCTGTAAACTTGATATTTATAGAAAAAGTTGAAAATTATATTATTTTTAGTAACAGGTTTGAGATGAGCTTTTATAATGGAGAAATTATTCGGCTGAAAGCAGCAGTTGCTAAAATAAATAAGGGTCAGAAGATTAAGATTAAGAATATTGTACCTGCCTATCAAATCCTTTTAAGGAATTATATCGGAGAATCAAATATCATTGTTAACGGAATAGATTTGGGGTATGATTGCAGATATCTTGAGGAGGGAACGAGTTCAACCACATCCCCTATCTGGAGAGTACGCACGGGGGATGGAAAGGAAAGATACTTTAGAGCAGTTGATGGCCAAGAATGATACACATGCAGACACTTGTCTGCATTTTCTTGCTTCTATTTGTCATAATATATAAAAATTATATGAATTGGTTTCATTTTTTATAGTGCAAACAAATCATTTTACTAGCACAGTATCATATAAAGTGATATAATTACTTCTGGATATTGCAAATGATAAGAAAGATGGTGTTTTATCATTGGGGAAATTTGTAATTAACGGTCAGAAACCTCTTCAGGGTGAGATTTACATAAGCGGCGCAAAAAACGCTGCTGTAGCGGTAATACCTGCTGCTTTACTTATAGATGGACCTTGTAGAATAGAGAATGTGCCCGACATAAGCGATGTAAGAATTTTAAGAGATGTAATCCGGCAACTGGGTGCTGAAATGGAATACGTTGATAAAAATACGATTATTGTTAACTCAAAACAATTAGATTCATATAAAGCCACATATGAAATGGTAAGGCAGATGAGAGCATCCTCATACCTGCTGGGAGCATTATTAGGCAGATTTAATAAGGCGGAGGTTGCATTTCCGGGGGGCTGTGATTTTGGGTTCAGACCCATCGATCAGCATATAAAGGGCTTTGAAGCTATGGGAGCCAAGGTTGAGATTGAACATGGTGTGGTAAAACTTTATGCCGATAGGCTTGTAGGGAGTCAGATTTACCTTGATGTAGTCAGTGTAGGGGCTACTATTAACCTTATGCTTGCTGCTGTGAGAGCAGAGGGCACAACTACTATTGAAAATGCGGCAAAGGAACCACATGTAGTTGATGTCGCAAACTTTTTAAATGCAATGGGTGCCAATATAAAAGGTGCCGGTACAGATATTATTAAAATTAAAGGTGTAAGCTCACTAGGGGGAACGGTAGCACATACAATTATTCCCGACCAGATTGAGGCAGGTACATTTATGATTGCCGCTGCTGCTACAAAGGGTGATGTAACAATCAGAAATGTAATACCCAAGCACATGGAGTCGCTAAGCGCAAAACTTATTGAAATGAATATAAATGTTGTTGAAGGTGAAGACTGGATAAGGGTAAGCAGCAAAGGAGATATCTGCAAAGCAAATATTAAGACCCTTGCATATCCGGGATTCCCTACGGATTTGCATCCGCCCACAGCAGTGCTGCTTTGCTTGGCAGACGGAACCAGTACAATAACAGAAGGAATATGGGACTCACGCTTCCAATACGTGGATGAGCTTAAGCGTATGGGGGCAAGAATTAAGGTAGAAGGAAGAATTGCTGTAATAGAGGGTGGAGTGGGGTTGTCAGGAGCGCCTATAAAAGCTACCGACCTTAGAGCTGGTGCGGCTATGGTTATAGCAGGCTTGGCTGCAGAAGGTATAACAGAGATTTATGATATAAAGTATATTGACAGAGGGTATGAAGATTTCGAAGAAAAACTCAGAAGTCTGGGTGCGGATATAAGCAGAGCTGACAGTCGATGATTTACAATTGAAGATTATAACATATAATAATTAGAAATGCTTGTATAATAGGAATGCAAGGGGCTGCGAGCCGCCTTGCCGGCCGTTCTACGGCCACACTATATTACCCCTCCTAGGAGGGGTTGGGGTGGGAAAACATTTTATGGTTCGTTTCTGTAGTTTATATAGTGGAAGCAGTGGAAATTGCCTGTACATTTCTGCAGGAAAAACAAAGCTGCTCATAGATGCTGGAGTAAGTGCCAAAAAGGTTATAGAAGCGCTTTGTTCTATTGGCGAAAAGCCTTCGGAATTAAGCGCTATTTTAGTATCACACGAGCACTCGGATCATACCAGGGGTGCAGGTATCATTTCAAGGAAATTCAACATTCCCATATATGCAAATAATAAAACCTGGGAAACGATGGAGAGGGAGATTGGCCCTGTAGATATAAATAACAGGAAGTATTTTAGTACAGAAGAAGAGTTTGAACTGGGCGCTGTTTCTATAAAAACATTTTCTATTCCGCATGATGCATCTGAACCGGTAGGATTTAATTTCTTTGTCGATGGTAAGAAGATCACTACAGCAACTGATATAGGGCACATAACAAAAAGTCTGCTGAATAACTTTTATATGAGCGATCTCATACTGCTGGAATCAAATCATGATGTTGAGATGCTGAAGGTAGGACCCTATCCGTGGCATTTGAAGAAGAGGATTTTAGGTGACAGGGGTCATTTATCAAACGAAATGGCAGGCAAAGTAGTTGCACATTTGGCAGAAAACGGGACAAAAAGGTTTTTGCTTGGCCATTTGAGTAAGGAGAATAATTTTCCCGAATTGGCTTATCAAACGGTATATAATGCCCTTACAGAAAAAAAGATCTGTGTAGGTACTGATGTGACTCTGGAAGTTGCTTTGAGAGATAGGACCAGTATTGTGGTAGAGATATGATAATAAGTGTTTTCAACACGTTTTAATATGATGTATATTTGTTAGGGCGAACTTTTGTGTTCGCCTTTAATCTTAACGGAGGTCATAAATGAAAGTAACATTAATAGCAGTAGGTAAGTTAAAGGAGAAGTATCTTAAAGAAGGTATAAGCGAATATCTGAAAAGAATATCCAGATTTTGCGATATGGAGATATTGGAGGTTGAGGACGAACAGGCTCCTGACAACCTGAGTTTGGCACAAGAGCAGCAAATCAAGAAAAAAGAAGCTGACAGGATACTAAAAAAAGTTAAAGAAGGCAGTTGTGTAATCGTATTGGATGTCAAAGGCGAGAAAATGGGGTCAGAGTGCTTTGCTTCAAAACTCAACTCTTTTTTTATATCCGGATCTTCCCACTTAACTTTTATTATAGTAGGCTCTTTAGGTATAGATAAAAGCCTGATTGACGTTTCAAGATTCCGGTTTTCCATGTCTGAATTGACCTTTCCGCATCAACTCGCCAGGTTGATACTTGTAGAGCAGCTGTATAGGGCATTTAAAATAATAAACGGTGAGACGTATCATAAATGAGTGAAAGACAGGCTTTCACTCATAACTTTAGTATAACACATGACCTATTTATGATATAATACTTATGTAAGGAACTGTAAACAAGGAGGGATAAAATATGACCCTTGCACAGAAAATCGAACAAGTATTAAGAGATGAGTTAAAGCCTGAAAGTATAAAAACAGTAATAGAAATGGCAGAATTTTTAAAGTTTAGAGAGAGCCAAAAAAAGTGGAATGAAATCAATGAGTCCAAGCCTGAATACATCACAGAAGAAGAACAAACCCATCTTAAGGAGGTAAAGGCAAAAGGAGAATTTATTGACCAAGACGACCTTCTAAAAGAATTGGGGATTGATAAAGATGATATACAAAATTAAATATGAGAAAGATTGCCTCAAATACTTGAAGAAATTAGATAGAAACACGCAGATAAGGATTCTTAATGCAATAAATCAATTGCCATTTGGGGATGTGAAAAGACTACAGGGTAATACAGGAGATTACAGATTACGGGTTGGTAGTTATAGGATTGTATTTAGTAAAGATGACGAAAACTTAATTATCAGTGTGATTGAGATTGCTCCTCGTGGAGAAATATACAAGAGACTATAAGACCTATTAAAAGGTCTTATTTTTTGATAGTCATGTATTCGGAAAACAACGGTGAACCGTATCACAAGTAAATACGAAGATGTTTATATGGGCAAAGCAAAACAAAAAACTGTGCCTTCCGAGGACGATTCTACACAATTTATAAAGCCACCATGAGCTTCAATAACATATTTAGAAATAGAGAGACCCAGGCCAGAACCAGGAATGTTTTGGTTTCTGCTCTTTTCTCCCCTGTAGAATTTATTAAATATTTTAGGAATATCGGCTGAAGATATACCAATACCATTGTCCTTTATATATACGTAAATATAGCTATTATCATTTTCAAAGTAAATAGAGATTGTACCATGCTCCTTTGAGTACTTAATACTATTTGATACCAAGTTATAGATTACCTGGGCAAGTCTCTTTTTATCACCACTTAGCAGCAGGTTAGGTATTGTTTTAGGGTAGATGAACTGAAGCCCTTTATTTTCTACTTCCACGGATAAGTCGTCCAGAATATCTCTAAAGAAATCTTCACAGAAGAACTCAGACAGAGAGATTTCCATTTTGTTAAGCTCAGCCTTTGAATGCTCTAGTATATCCTCAAGGAGCTTAGTTAACATCCTTACCCTGTTTAGAATAATTGTGCAATAGCTATCAATGCCCTCCTTATCTTTAACAATTCCATCTTTAATACCCGACACATACCCATGAATAGCTGTTAAAGGTGTTTTAATATCATGGGATAAGCAAGCTAAAAGCTCTTTTTCATTTGCCTTGACAGCCAGCTCTTTTTCTTTTGAAAACTTCAACTCGTCTCTCATAGACTCGAAGTCATGGCAAAAGTTGCCCATTTCATTATCATAATCATAGTGAATTTTATAGGAATAATCCCCCTTTAAGATTCTGCTGGCGCTTTCATGAAGTGTAGCCAGGGGCGCAAAGATGTCTTTCCTTAAAGATAAATATGCTGAAATTGTTAAAGCAGAGATTACGAGAAGTGCAGCCACGATAGGGGCTAGGCGTAATGCAGTTGTCATACCTGGCGATATGGGTAAAAAGGCCTCCTCGGGGATTAAAAAGATAGCTGATCCAACTTGCTTATTAGTAAGAATGAGTGGGGCAGAATATTTGATATACCCAGGGTATTCCAGGGAAGCTCTATTATCATATTCTATGAAATCATTCAGGTTGACGGTCATACCTTTTCTATATTTCTCAATAGACGAGAATAAAACCTTACCGTGCAAATCTATAACGGCAAAGGGATAAGGGGACTTTACCCGGGCAGTTGGATTATTTTTCACCAAAGCTTCTTCAATATTTGTCATTACTGAGCTTGTTAAAAGTCTGCCTTTATTTACTTTAGGATAAAAGGTGGTTTCACTGTATGTAAGAGCATAGGAATACATAACAACAAACACAGCGGACAAAATTACAATCAGAGTGAAAAAACTTAACTTGAAGGCTACTTTTTTTCTATTCATATGAATCCTCTTCCCATTTGTAACCAACGCCCCAAACTGTTTTAATAAAGCTAATATTGTGCTCAGAAAACTTTTCACGAATCCTTTTTATATAGACTGCAATAGTATTTAAATCCCCAAATCCGCTTAAACCCCAAACATTATCATAGAGCTGCTCCTTGGAGAAAACCTGGGATGGATATTGGGACAAGAAATCTATTATTTCAAATTCTCTGGAGGTAAAACGGATTTCTTTATCCCTGTATGTAACTTTATAGCTTTTGCTGTCAATAGTTAACTGGCCAAACCCCCTTTTATCTGTAGTAGTATTGTTTGATGGGGATGAAAAGGTTTTATACCTCCTCAAATGAGCCTTAATTCTAGCGATTATCTCCATTGGTGAAAAAGGCTTGGTCATATAATCATCAGCACCGACACCTAAGGATAGCACTTTATCTATATCTCCGCTTTTAGCAGAGAGCATTATTATGGGTACAAGGGAAGAATTCCTGATGATCCTGCAGATTTCAATACCGTCAACCTCTGGAAGCATTATGTCCAAAACAATAATGTCGGGGTTAAAGGATTTGAAAACAGAGATGGCATTTCCCCCGTTATCGCAGCAGTTTACTATGAACCCGTCACTTGTCAGGTAATCCTTTAATAAATTTCTGATATCTTTATCATCTTCAACAATAAGGATTTTTTCATTTGCCAACTTTATACCCTCACATATACTTGAAACTTTGCTCAAACCCCTTAAGTCTGGGATTTAGATAGTGATTTCACATATATTATATCACACAAGAAAAAGAAAGGGTATTACCACCCCTTCTCCTTCAGGAATTCAAATATTATGGTCTCCCTATTTTTATAATCAGCCTTTGAGAATTTATCCAAGGCCAGTTCACCATCAATTCTGCCGTCTTTTAAGTAAATTAACCTGGAAGCACGTGCGGCAGCTCTTAAATCATGTGTAACCATAACTACTGTCTGACCACTATTGTTTAAATTCGATAAAATATCCAGAACTTCTTCTCCTGCTGAGGAATTGAGAGCACCTGTAGGTTCATCACCGAATAATATTTTAGGTGATGTTATTACAGCTCTTGCTATCGCCACCCTTTGCTGCATACCTCCTGATACCTCAGAGGGGTATTTGTCCTTAGCCTCTGATAAGCCAAAGGTTTCAAGAAGCTTCATGGATTTGGCGTTTACTTCCTTTTTGTTTTTATTTACACCATAGCCGCAGTAAGCTATATTTTCAAAAATAGTTATGTCAGGCAATAGATTTATACTTTGAAAAACAAAGGAAATATCCTTTTTCCTTATGGAAGAAAGTTCGCTTTCTTTCATTGAAGTTATGTCATTGCCAAGTAGGTTTACGCAGCCGCTGGTTGCTGTATCCATTCCGCTCAAGGTATATAGTAATGTGGTTTTTCCTGAACCCGAGCTTCCCATTATTACTGTAAAATCACCCTCATATATATCCAAATTCAAATTTTTAATAACATTTAGAGCAGTTTTTCCTGTGATAAAGGACTTGCAAAGATTATTTGTTTTTATAACTGATGTTTTCATAAAATCACTCCTATTCTTCTATTAATTCAGTAGGTTTGGTATTTTTTATATTTTTACAGCACACAAGTGTGATTGATATTACCAAAAGAATCATGGCTGTTAGCAGAGCTGCCATTGTAGTCGGAGATATTACCAACACATCCAGTTTAGAAACTGCAGCAGCAATCATAGGTCTCGCTGCAGTTAAGTTAAAGAAAACAGCTACTGCACCGCTAACCAGTGTTAATATTAAAATCCTGAGCAGATACCTGAGACTTATTTCCACTGACGTAAAACCTAAAGCCTTCATTATTCCAAAATTTCTTCTATTGTCTCTCATATTCACTATGATAATGTTTAAAATAGTTATTGAGCTGAAGGCTATAAATACTATAATCAATAAGTATGTTACAGGAAGTAAGGTACCCGGTATGGAATCAACTGTGTATTTAAGCAATGGATGCATTTCGTCTGCATCTAAATTGTCAAATTTGTCGTTAATATCTTTCTCAAAGGCTTCTATCTGAGAAGAGTCTTTTAAGTTTACGAACAGTTCGCTTCCTACAAATTCAGGGAACTCTTTTTTTATTGCAGAGTCTAGCATTCTTATGCCATACCCTTCATTCATCATTGAATTATAAGAGCCTGAAATTAAATAGTTATTATTTTTGTTGTTTATAGACAACTCTATATAGTCTCCAACCGACAGGCCTGTATCTTCCAGTATGTTTATAGAAACTGCTACTTCATTATAGTTTTCGGGATTATGCCCATCGATGATAGTAAAGCCTAAATCACTATTATAGGAGTTCATGACAAACACGCTGTTCATAGTACCTTTTAAAGGATATTTTTTGGTATTAAGTGTTACGCCTGTATAGGATATAGAGCCATAAACATAATTTTTTACTCTTCTATCCATCTTAACCTCACTCAAAGCCTTATTTATAGCTCCATTAGGCGAAGTTATTGATGCACTTATTGTAATGCCACTTTTAGGGAGCCCAAACCAAACGTTGGAATTCTCCTTCATTTTTACCGTAGTTACATTAAAATTGCCAAAAAGTAATACCAGAGCTAAAGGTAAGGTTAAGGCCAAGGTAATATATAATGAAGACTTTTTATACTTAAAGATATCATTTACTGCTAATGCTATGGGAGAGGTATTATTCTTTATGATGGATTTTGTAAGTTTTTTCTTTGAAGAAGTTATACCTGTCCTGAGAGCCGTTACAGGAGAAATCTTATTAGTTCTTCTTATTACAAAATATAAGTTAATTATTACTACTAGTGAAAATAGAAATACTGTAGCCAAAATAGCTGTGAAATTAACACTTACTCCATCAAAATTTCCGATGTATTTTGTAACCTTTGATGTTGTGTAGTTTAAGATAGGAATACAGCTTAATGCTCCAAGAACGCTTCCTATGACAGCAGTTAACGAATATCCGGTTATGTAGAATTTAAGTATTTCGCCCTTTGAAAAACCGAGGGCTTTATATATACCGATGGATTTATACTCCTTTAGAATATTGTTCCATAGTATGAAACGTATCAGAAGGATTGAGACAATAAATACAAGCAAGGAAGCTAAGGTGCAAATTCCACCTATTGTTGTAGAGACGCTAGTCGCTGACTGAGCTAACACATCTTTACTGAGAGCGTATCCTCCGACTTTTACCGTTTCTGTGAGATCTGTTTGTAATTTGGAAACATCTGCACCTTGTTTAGTATCAATTAGTACTAATGGTGCTTTCATAAAGGAAGAAAAATCCTGAGCATTATTTTTGTTAATATACAAATTAATCATACTATTCAGGGAAGATGGCTGTAAAGAGTCATTTATTATAGAAGTTACCTTCAATTTTACGTCTTTGTCCTGTGTCTTAAAGGTCAGTATATCTCCAATACTTATGTCAAAATTATCTGCCATAAGCTGCGTAAGCCAAATTTCTCCCTCATTAGGGTGGATATCATTATTTAAGGAAGTAACCTTGTTTATTCCAAAGGGAAGCTTTGTCAAATCTTCCAGTGGAAGAACGTTATACCATGCAAGCTTCAAGTCCTTGTCATTCCTATACAGATTGTTTCCTGATGAAAAAGCATCCATGACTTTAACATCATTAACCTGTGAATTGCTTTCACCCCACTGCAAAATACTATTGGTAGCAACACTAGCTGAGTTGAATATGAATAAATCGTAAAAATCCTCATTAGAATAATATTTATCAACATAGCCATTAATTGAGGTTATCATAGAGAGACTGCTTGCAAATATTAAAGAGGTTAAGAATAATAAGGTTCCTATAAGAAAACATTGAAGTTTTTTCTTTCTTATTTTTTTAAGCCACATTTAAAACATCCTTTCATTAATACAGAATCAGAAACGCGGTTTCTCACTTTATCTTATCTCTATAATACCTTGAAGAAATTAAAGAAGGATATTCAAAATCTTAATGAAATCTTACAATATCAAAAAATTATATAAGCATATTGACAAACATCAACTACAAGTGTAGTATAAACATTAACTACAAGTGTAGTTGACATTTGTTTTAGATAAAATGCCCGGAATTATTAGAAAAAGGTGTGATTGTGTTGAAACAAATACCCAGGATTTCCGATACGGAATGGAATGTAATGAAGATATTATGGGAACATCCCTATTATACGGCGATGCAAGTCTACGAGGCTTTAAAAGAAAGCACGGCGTGGAAGCCGAATACGGTGAGAACCCTTCTCAGCAGGCTGGTAGCAAAAGGGATTATAAGCTATAAGGAAGATGCTAAGACGTATTTCTACTTTCCTTTAGTCACGGAAGAGCAAAGTATCAGGGCTGAAGGTAAATCCTTCCTTCAAAAGGTGTATAATGGTGCACTTAATATCATGTTGACGAACTTTATTGAAGAAAATAATCTTACTGAGAAGGACATAAAGGAACTTGAGCAACTACTTCAAAAAAAGAAAACTCAAAGAAGGTAATATTTAATGTTGGTTTCAGATATTTTCAAATGTTTCTTGCGTTTATCTATAGAAGCTAGCTTTCTAATATGTATTGTATTGTTAATCAAGCTACTGCTGAGGAACAGAATGGGTGCCAGATGGCATTATGTGATTTGGATTCTTCCTGCACTAAAGCTTTTATTGCCGTATACGCCTAAAACTGTAGTAAGTGTATTTAATTTATTTACATTATTTCAAAATAAAATTGGCTTAAACCGTGGATTTGCTGGAGAATATATTGTGCTAAACTCACCTTCAAATATGGCTTTTTTTACAGGAGAAACAGCGATTTCAAAAGGTGTAGTGCCAGTCGGTACCTTGACGGAAGATGAAAATCTTCAGTTTGTAGACGGATTTTTCAATAGACTAAACAGTCCATTTGATTATGTTGCACTTGTTTGGATTGTAGGGATAGTAGTTCTTGCTGTGTACTTGCTTTTATCCAATGTAAAATTCAGGAAATTCATTGCATCCAATGAAATTTCTGTCAGCAGCGATATAGCAAATTTGCTATATGAAAGCAGAATGGCACTAAAAATCGGTTATGAAATAAAGGCTTTAGTTGTTAAAGGACTAAAGGGCCCTGCATTGTTCGGCTTATTCAGGCCTGTACTGCTTATACCTGATGAATTGGAAGGAAAAATGGATGTAGAAGAATTACGCCATGTTATCCTTCACGAATTGGGACATATAAAACAAAAGGATTTGGTTATTAACTGGATAGCAGGAGTTCTCACAGTGTTGCACTGGTTTAATCCTATTATTTGGTTTGCCTTTGCAAGGATGCGGTTGGACCGAGAAATATCTTGTGATGCGTATGTTCTTTGGCGGTCAGACTATATTGAACAGGACAAATATGCACAAACTATCCTAAAAGCCGTTAAAATTTTTAATGGATATGTCAGTAATCACTTTATCACAGGGATATTAGGAAGTAAAGCTCATATGAGAAAAAGGATTGTGGCAATTGTATCATTTGAGGTTAAGAAATACAATCTTTCATTTATAGCAACTGCTCTGTTTGCTTTATTAAGTGTTATTTTACTAACTGGTGCAATTAAGATAGAAGCAGTTGGAGATATGAGTCCCGGTGGTGATAAGAGGCACTTAGCATCGGGAAATACTCTAACTAAGGAACATGATACTAACGACGCAGTACTGAGTCTGCTAAAAACTTCAGAGCATTTCAAATTTTATTATAACAAAAGTGATGAAAATAATATTGACAAACTGGTTAAATCATTGGAAAGCAACTACATAACAATATCGGAATGCCTCGGACATAAACTTGATTTTAAACTTTTAATAAAAGTATGGCCTGATCAGGGCAGTTTCAGGGAAGCAACCGGAATGCCGGAAATATCTTATAAGGTTGTAAGCAGTTGTGATGGACACACAATGAATATCCTGTCCCCATCTTACAAGGATAGGGT
Source organism: Clostridia bacterium (assembly GCA_026414765.1). Classification (NCBI taxonomy): domain Bacteria; kingdom Bacillati; phylum Bacillota; class Clostridia; species Clostridia bacterium. The sequence continues at coordinate 77,177 of JAOAIJ010000029.1, forward strand.
TGATATTCAAAATGTAGGAGTACATGACCTGACACATATTTTTATTCAAGATATAAATCCCATCAATAATGTAATATGGGTACATGAAGGCATAGAATCATATGTGGCAAGAGAGATTGACAGCGAGTGGCTAAAAAATTATATAGGTGAGGTAGTTAGAAATAATAGGATTCCGAATATTACCGATCTGAGCGGTGACACATTGTATTATTATGAATTTTCTTATACTATAGTAGAATTCATAATTAAGGAATGCGGGTATGAAAGCATAAATGATTTGATCAAAGCCCCTTATGATTTCGAAAAGGTTTTTGGATTTGATGAAAATGAATTCATGAAAAGATGGGTTCAATATTTAAAAAAGCATTATACATAGGCTCATGAAATGTTCATTAGTCTTCATAAATAAAACTAATATGGGCATTATTTTTTTATTGCTAAATCTTGTGCTAAATTAATTTATGGGAGGCTTTCTTATGAAAAAAAGACTAATATTTGTTCTTGTCATTTTTACACTATTATGTTATCTGACCTCATGTAGTTTTGGGAAAAAAGAAATATCTTCTAACGATGTAGAAAGTGAAACTAATGGAAGTTCTGATGTATTGAATAAAGATGAGGATAAATCATGGTCTTTGGTTGCACCAATGTCAACAGGCAGAGTAAACCCTGGTGTAGCAGTATATGATAATAAAATATATATATTTGGAGGTAGTATTAATCGTCAGGAGGAAACAAATACAGTAGAAGTATATGATCCGGGTTCTGATAAATGGACTCTAAAAGCAAATATGCTTTCTGCCAGCTGTTATGGTGCAGCTCCAATTGGGGATCTAATTTATATCATTGGTAAGACAGTTCAAATATATGACCCAAAAACGGATAAATGGATTGAAAGGAAACATAACGTATCAATTACAAATAATTGTGGAGTTGCCGCAGCTAACGGTAAAATTTATGTCATTGGCGGGAATGATGGTAATGCATTTAAAGTGCTTGAGTATAATCCTGAATCGGACATTTGGACGGAAAAAGCTAAAATGAAGTCATCAAAGCGCTGCTATGGGATAGTATCGACAGGCAACCTTATTTATACAGTAGGCGGAAGCAATCCAGAGGGTAATAAAGAAATATCTGATATAGAGGAGTATAACCCTGAAAAGGATATATGGACCCATCTTGCTGATATGGAAATACCAAGAAGTGATATTGCCATTTCAGTTATAAACAGAAAAATCTACATAACCGGAGGTTATCAAATTAGTGGACAAACAAGTCTCGTAGAACAATACGATATGGTTTCCAAGCAATGGGAAACCCTTAAAAGTATGGATGAATGCAGAGGATTTCATAAGGCTGTGGCTTTAAATGGAAAACTCTATGTAATTGGGGGTACAGATTTATTAGCAGAACCCTTTAATTCCATCGAAGTACTTGATATAAAATGATAATTGCAGTAAAGTCACTAATTTCCTATAGTAGATGGCCAAAGCTGTAATGCAATAAAAATAAAACCATTCGCACTTGTCGCTGTTATGGTGAGACTTATCATAAATGAGTGAAAGTATACTCTTCATCATAACTTTACCATAACAGAGCTTTGTATGGCAGATTCAAACAAGTCAATATAACTATTCAATTTGGTATTAAGATAAAGGAAGAGCATTAAATGGAAAAAGTTTATAGTATAGGAGAAGTAATAAAAAAGTTAAATATAAACAAAGAAACTATAAGATATTATGAAAAGATTGGCTTACTTTCCCAACCTCAAAAAGCAAGTAACGGATATAGAGTTTATTCAGAAGAAGATATTAATATAATCTGGTTTATTCAAATTACTAAAAAATTTGGGTTCACTTTAAAGGAAATAAAGACTCTAATAACAACGATATACAACGAAATAATAGGTGGAGATGCTAGACACATAATATCAATTGTGAATAACAAGATAAATGAAATCGAAAACAAAGTATCTGAGTTGGAAAAAACCAAGAAACTACTTCAAAAAGTAAACTATAGCATAATATCACAAAAAAAAGAATGTTTCGGGGATTTGGAAAGTTTTTTTGAAGGACGTTTTGAAGACAATACTTGACTGTGTAGTATAGTACATGGTTTATTATACCATTAGCAACCAATATTTTGCCTCTGCTTTAACAATAGAGATTTGAGGTATGAAAAGGGAGGTTCTTATGGTAATAGAAAATAACACAATACTATACTTTTCGGGAACAGGTAATAGTCTGCAAGTAGCAAAAGATATAGGTAATAGCATTGGGGGTTTTGACTTACTTAAAATAACAGTATTAGAGAATGAAGAAAAGATTGTAGTTAAAACGGGGGTTCTTGGAATAGTATTTCCAGTATATTATGCCCGTCTACCGCTGGTTGTAGAAAAAACAATAAAGAAATTGGAGCTCAGCAAGGGTGTATATGTTTTTGCTGTGGCAACTTATGGTGGAGCACCTGCAACAGTTTTAAAAAAGTTGGAGAGAATATTGGGGATTAATGGAATATCGCTTAATGCAGGATTTTTAGTTCATATGCCTAAAAATCATGTTTTTGAGTATAATACCAAACCTGTGAAAGCGGAAAACTGGATATTTAAAAGGGAAAAGGAAAAGATTAAGAAAATCTCAGATATGGTCAGAGAAAAAAGAAATAGTAAATGTGAAATAAGCAGATTAATAATTGATACAATCGTTGATAAGGCTTTTACTGCCATTACGGATAAAATAATGGATACCATCAATATAAGAGATACGAAATTTTGGGTTAATGAAAATTGTAATGGATGCAGATTGTGTGAAAAAATTTGTTCTGTTAAAAATATTGAGTTCAAAACAGAACCTATATGGAGGCATAACTGTGAAAGATGCACGGCATGTATTCAATTTTGCCCGAAAGAAGCTATTCAGTGGGGTAATAAGACTGTTAACAGGAAAAGGTATAGAAATCCAAATGTCGATATCAAAGAATTAACTAATTAATTAATCTATGTATAATTAATGAATAAAATTAGTAATGTATTTGGTAAACAACGGAGAACCGTATCACAAGTAAATGCGAAAACAGCCCATAAGCAAGCTGCAACAATGCTTCTGGGCTGATTCATTCAAGTAGGCACTTTGAAAGTTATACTCCTATTTCCCGCATTTTCATCGTTACCTCTTCCACTCTGCCATCGATATCCGTTCCGTCAAACTTCGGAAGCTTCAGTTCGCTCACGATTTTTCCGTCACGCATAAACATAATACGCTCCGTCTGTGCCGCAACTTTAGTGTCGTGAGTTACAAGCACAACTGCAGTACCATCTGCGTTGATTTCAGAAAATATGTCCATAATCTCCTGAGCGGATTTTGAGTTAAGCGCGCCAGTCGGTTCGTCACCAAAAACAATTTTTGGATTGCTCATAAGTGCGCGGCATATTCCCGCACGCTGAAGCTGTCCCCCCGAAACCTGTGTAATATTACGCTTTTCCAGCTCAGCAATGCCCACCCTTTTCATAAGAATTCTTGCTTTTTCAGTAATTTTCGCGACGTCTTTTCTGTTGCCGCGCATTGATGGAAGAATGATGTTATCGAGGATATTTAGATTTTTTAGTAATGTTGGGTGCTGAAAAACAAACCCCATTTTTGTTCTGCGTATGTCGGCAAGTTCATTTTCCCTGAGTGACGATAAACTTCTGCCGTTAAAAGTAATCTTTCCGCCGTCAATGCCATCCATTCCGCTCAGTGCAAACATCAGTGTCGATTTTCCCGAACCCGAAGGCCCCATAACTGAAACAAACTCACCCTCGTCTATTTCAACGGACACTTTATCGAGAACATTGTGCTTTTCATTGCCATCTCCGAAAGACTTTACTATGTTTTCACCGATAATGATCTTATTCATAAGTTACTCCTTTATATTTTCGGATATTTTTATTTGTCCTACGCCCGAGGTGCCTATAATTGTTGCGATTAATACCGAACATATCATCAGCAGCGGACTAAGCAGGTACGCAGAAAGCGGGTTGACAGCAAACTTAAATGACAACGCTCCAAATGAGGAGATAACCTTGCCTGCTAGTACCTCTCCAAGAGTGTTTGCCAGAAGTGTGCCGAGAACAATACCAGCGACCAGTACGAATAACGGACGCGAAACGTACTGAACCTTAATATCCGAGCTTGTATAACCGGATGCTTTCATTACGGCAATTGAGTATCTGTCCTTTGCCACAAGCATTTTCATAAACAACATTGTAACCAGTACCGTTATAATAAACGCGATGGAAATTGCAGCATGTGAGGCCTTTCCAACAGAGGTTATCGTCGGGCCGAAAGTCTGTGCAATATATCCATCAATGTCAGAAATTTTTGCAAAACCAAACTTGTCCGCATATTCTGAAACTTTTCTGTCTACAAGAGATTTATCCGAAAGCTCCATGTAGATAATGCACCACATAATGTCCGCCGAATTGTCGGTGAAAACTGCCTTTGCTGTTTTACCGCCGTTGGTAATGTCGGAATAAATTCCGCATACAGTGAGATTTATATCCTTTCCCTCATACACAAGCGTAATGCCATCGCCGACCTTTTTGCCCAGATTATCGGCGTTTATCGCTGAAAGTGCAATCTCGCCTTCCGTATTAGGCGCTCTTCCTTTAGAATATTTTACAGGAAATATCGAATGGTCGCCCAGCTCAATTTTTATATGTTCCTCTGAGCCGTCTTCCGTTTTTGCTTTGAATGTTTTGGTCCTAAGGACGGAATATTTGGATATGGACCTGTCACTCTTCATCGCCAACACAATTTCTGCTGCTTTTTCAGAGATGTTTCCGGTCTGCTGAATGTCAATGCGAATATCTGTGCTTCCTATACCCATATAGTTGATAAAGCTTTTTGAGGAAATAGTATTGTACATGTTCTGCGGAACGATAATGATAAACACCGAGATTACAAGCACTACAAACATTGTGGTGTAAAGTCTTTTTCTTGCGAGAACATCTTTGACGCCGAGAAAAATATTTATATTGAGAAGCCTGTTTCTGCTCAGGCAAAAATGCTTTGCGACTGCAGACTTTTCCTGAGATGTTCCAAAGCGTATCGCTTCGGAAGCGTATATTTTCCGGAAGCGTTCCAGCACTCTGCTTATATAGGCAATAATTGCAAGGAAAACAAGCAGTACGCCGATTATTCCGAAAAGCAAGGCAGAAGAAGGGCTTCCACTTTCCCCCATGTAGAGCCGTATGTTCTCAAGAAGCGCACCTCTGAACACAAAGGAAAGCACAAATCCGAGAATACACCCTGATGCAGCAACCGCCGCGTATTTCGCAAGATATATTTTCTTTATGTAGGAAACGCGTAGCCCAATTGCTTTCATAACGCCTATTTCGCGGTAGTCGTCTTCGACTTTGGCAAGCAGTGTAAAGCGAATGCACATAAATGCGATTGCGACTACAAGCACGCTTACGAGAATTAAAACTGCTATCATCAGCCCATCGGAAATTGCGTTAATCGCTTTGAAAAGCGGATAGGTAAGTGCTGGGCCGTTTGCTTCAAGTCCCGCGGAGGTGTAAGCTGCTTCAAATGCGCCCAGTGCCGACAAATCCTTTAATCTGAACTCAATCAGATATTCCATGATTCCGAAATCCTTTAGTTCGGCATAATCACTTTTGCTTACAAGAAACCTCTTTGATGAAGCGAGTAAGGAATTCATCTGTGAATCGCGGAGAAACCCAGCAACGGTAAATTTTTTTCCGTATATCACAGCCTTGTCACCGATTTTTGCGATGCCGTCTTTCATATAGTATATCGGAACATAAATCTCACCAGCGGACACATTTATGACGTTTCCGTTAAGGTCAAGAAGATAATCAAATTTTTCGCTCTGTGTGCAGAAGCCGTTGTCCTGAATATTGTCTTCAAGCGAGTTTCCGTCTATTACAATCTGTGCGCCGTCAACATTGAGAAATTCAAGGACCTGAAATTCATCGACATTATGATTCTGCTCTGCAAAAGCTGTAAGTCGCGCAGTATTGATCTCACCTGAATGCATCTGCATGAAATGAGGGGTTTCCGCCCTCGTCATAAGTGTATCTATCGCACCTGAAAGATTTACGACGAGTATAGCGGCAAGCGAAACAAGCATAGCCGCGGCAGAGACAAATATCATTGTTGTCAGTGTTATAAGTTTGCTTTTTGAAATGTCATTGCGGATTATTCTATAATACATAAATCACCTCTGTTTTCAAGCTTCTTAACGGATTTCAGGCTTTATAGAATTACTGAGGTAGCACATAACATCGTACCAGAGATAATAATGAGAAATCCCGTTCCTCTGCCACTGCCCGTACCGATGCTGATGCTTTTCCCGTCTGCTGAAATACATAGACCCCAAGTCCGAAGGAAGTAAGTCCCCTTCCTATGGCCGAAATAATCTCTCCTGACCACAGAAGAAGAAATTTTCTGAAAGATTTTTCTGAATTATTCATTGCTGCCTCCGTCTTTACTACCAAACATCTGCATAACATACATAAAACTACCGCATTCTGCCCCTAGCATCCTTTCTAAGTTGAAAATAAATGCTTGTATGCGTGAAGCGCGCTCTTCATCTGTCAACTCAACCATGTCACCATCAAAAATTGTATTCGCATATGTCACAACTATTTCCATGCATTCATATGGGAATGGTGTGCTGAACAGCCCCTGCTCTATGCCTTCACGGATTATTCCTGTCAGTATCGGCGTAACGCCGTTGATTATGACCTTTTGTATTTTCTGATGCATAAGTGCGTTCTGAGGCTTGTGAATATGCTCCAGAATTTCATCGCTGCTTCCGCCTCTCATGTTCAGTGCCATTACAGTACGTATAATACGCTCCTTTACGGGTATGCTCTTATCTGCGGCGGCTTCCTGCGCCGCGCCTAAAAGACGGACATTATAGCGTTCAATTAGTGCGTCCATAATATCCTCCTTAGACTTGAAGTGATAGTATAGCGTTCCCCGCGCTATTCCGACTTTCTCCAGAATATCGTTTGTACTTGTGCCGTCAAAGCCCTTCTGACCGAAAAGTGCATCCGCTGCGTCAAGTATTTCGTTTCTGCGTTCTTCAGCTTCTTTTACTATTCTCATGTTTACATCTCCTTGCAATAGACCGACTGCCTGTCGATAGTACTATAGTAGCATCCTTATTTTATGGTTGTCAAGAGAGTGTACAAACTTTGTCAGAAACTGAAAAAGCCGCAGCTCATTTTGAAGTAATTGACGATTTAGTAATTGCTACTGTAACAATGCACATGATAGAATCAGCATATCGAAATCTTTTATTAAAAGGAGTCTGAATGGAAAAAGAGGGATCATTCTATGTAGATTTGCTAATTATGACTATGTTATTCTTTGCCCCGTGCAAGCTTATTTTAAGGCAATGTATGAAGGCTTTTCAGGAAATTTTGTTAAGCTTCTGCCTGAATTCTTTTCATCAAGGATATTTAACTATTTAGGATACGCTCATTTCCTATTTATTATTGCTTGTAAAAAGACACCAAAAGGTGTCTTTTTTGCTTAGCAGAATACTAAATGTAAAGCTTGCCGGATTAACAAATATGGACCTACTTATCATAAGCTTTTAGAACAAGTGTTGCGTTATGACCACCGAAACCGAATGAATTTGTTAATGCATAATTGATATTTGCAGATATGCCATTGTTAGGTACATAATTAAGGTTACACTCCGGGTCAGGTGTTTTGTAATTTATCGTAGGAGGAATAAAGCCCTCCTTCAGTGCTAAAGCTGTAATCAGAGCTTCTATCGCTCCGGCAGCACCCAATAAATGGCCTGTCATCGATTTTGTAGAACTAACTGGCAGCTTAAATGCATGTTCCTTAAACACGGTTTTTATTGCTGTTGTTTCATTTTTATCATTTAGTTCCGTAGATGTACCGTGGGCGTTGATATATCCAATATCGACAGGACTGATTCCCGCATCTTCTATAGCAAGCTTCATACATCTGGCACCACCTTCGCCACCTTCAGCGGGTGCGGTTATGTGGTAAGCATCATTTGTGCATCCATATCCTACAATTTCAGCAATAATATCAGCACCTCTTTTTAGAGCATATTCAAGCTCTTCAAGCACAAGAATACCTGCCCCCTCTCCCATGACAAAACCATCTCTTTCAAGGTCAAAGGGCTTACTGGCATCATGTGGATCTTCTTTTTTTGACATTGTCTTATTTGCACAAAAGCCTGCGAAAGTTAATTTTGTTATGGCAGCTTCTGCACCGCCTGTAATCATTATGTCTGCATCATTTCTCTGAATTATTCTGAAAGATTCTCCAATTGAATTTGAGGATGAAGCACAAGCAGTTACAATACATTCGTTATACCCTCTGGCACCATACTTTATGGCAACAACACCGGATGCCATATTGGCAATCATCATCGGAACAAGGAGAGCACTGATCCTGTCAGGTCCTTTTTCAATCAAAACCCTGTATTGATTTTCCATAGTTTCAATACCACCTATACCAGAACCGATAATAACTCCCAGGCGATCCCTGTTTACTTTCTCAATATTCAGTTTTGAATACTCAACAGCCATTTGGGCTGCAGCCATGGCATACTGTGTATATCTGTCCATTCTCTTGATTTCTTTTTTTTCAATAAAATCATTGGGAGTAAAGTCTTTTATTTCTGCTCCAACTTTTGTTGGCAAGTCGGATACATCAATTCGCTCTATTGTTTTTATTCCACATTCTCCGGCTTTTACCGATCCCCAAAACATATCTGCGCCCATACCGAGTGATGTTACTGCTCCTAATCCTGTAATAACAACACGTCTTTTCATGCATAAAACCTCCTATCAATGCAAATCAGGTTGAAAATATTTACATTTGTAAGAATACCATCTATAATTTTATGAGAATGAACAGATATTGCTTTTTGGACTGGAAGGTGATGGCGTGTGATAAATACAAAAGAGGCTTTAGAGAGGTGTATAAACTATATAGAGAGTAGTATAAACAATAAGATATCCTTGGACGATATCTCTGAATATTCAGGAGTTTCAAAGTATTACTTGCATAGGATGTTTAAATCTCTTACGGGCGAGTCATTAATGGATTATGTGCAGTCCCGCAAGTTGTCTTCCAGTATTAATGAGCTTATTGGGACTAGAATGCGAATTATCGATATAGCTATGGAATATGGATTTGATCATGAACAATCATATATCAGAGCTTTCAGAAAGAAGTTCGGATATACGCCTCAAAGAGTAAGGTGTGACCAGATTTCTATGGGAATAAAGGAGAAAATTAATGTCAATGATATAATAACTATTAATAACTCGGTCACATACAAGCCCTTTTATGTTTTCAAACAAAAATTTAATATAGTTGGTGTAAAGCATAAAATTTTAAGTAGATCCGGTGATAATATTGCCAGCACCCTTGGACATAATTTTTTTTATAATGACAAAATAAGAGTTAATAATGCAATAAATACAGAGGTATACATAGGATATACGAACTGGAAGGGATATAACGACGGCTATGTATATTATGTGCCTTCAGTACAGGTATCTGACTTGAATGTAATACCTGAAGGTATGACAGGTATCGCAATACCCGCTCATAAGTATGTTGTGTTTCGGTTTGTGGGATTTTTTCACCCGGATAAAATAAAAGGAAGGCAAGTAGGTAGATTACTGGTTCATTTATATCGCAGGTGGATAAAAAACTCTGGGTTTAAGTCAGCTGACCAATTTGGATTTGAATATGTTGATACGAGTTTATCGAGTGATAATTATTGTGAATTGGATATTTATCAGCCTATCAGAGAAGCTGACAAAACATTTTATAGCTAAAACGCTGATTACTCTGCTTTATCAAGTGCTGCAGCCATACTTCATTAGCTGAAATGTATATATTAAAGAATGGATTAATAACGGAATTATTTTATTTATCATCTATATATGCTAAAATATTATAGATAAATTTCTGGTTTAGATAGTTGCAATCATTAATATATAATAGGAGATGATTTGTTGCACTGGTTATTTTTAGTACTGGCTATCGGGTTTGAGGTATTGGGAACTACATCTATGAAGTACTCACATGGATTTACAAAACCTTTACCTTCAGTCTTAATGGGACTCTTCTACATACTAAGTCTCTCTTCGTTGACTATGGCTTTAAAGAAATTTAATGTGGGTACTGCTTATGCGATTTGGTCCGGCCTTGGCACGGCAGCAATTTCTATTATTGGTTTTATTGCTTTTAAAGATCAGGTAAGTCTTGCAAAAATAACTGCCATCTCCTTAATAATTACAGGGGTGGTCATCCTTAATCTAAGCGGTGGAATGCATTAATTTCTTTACAATCTGATAAAAAACAATAATTCTTTACAAAGCTCATATAGTGAAGGCAATATGAGCTTTGGTATATTTCCTCAATTTTATTTGAGGAAACACTTGACATAAAACATAATACGTAATATATTACTTATATAAGTAATATATTACGTATTATTAGGCAGGAAGTTATAGGGGCATAGATATGGATATTTTAGAAAAACAAAAATACATATTTGGAAGTTTGTTTCTCATAGCAAATAAACTTCAGGTTATAGGAGACCACTATCTGGGGAAGGACGACATTTCTACAAAGCAGTGGTTTTTGACGATAATGATTTCACAGTTCGGGGAAAATCCCCCGACTCTCAGCGAAGTATCCGCACTTATGGGAAGCTCCCGGCAAAATGTGAAGCAGTTAGCTTTAAAACTAGAGGAAAAAGGATTCCTGAAAATTGAAAAGGACGAGCAGGATGCACGGGCACTCAGGCTTGTAATGACAGAGAAAAGCAGAGTATTCTGGGAAGAGCGTAAGCACCAGGATTATATGTTTGTATCAAACCTTTTTAAGGATTTAAATGAAGATGAGATTAATGTTATGTGCAATAGTTTTAAAAAGCTGTTTGATAAAATTCAGCATTTAGAAAAATCATTAACTTGATGCTTTGTAACTAAGTAAGTCCTGTTCATAGGATTGGATACTGCAAGTTTATGTTCTGTCCGGAGAATTATCAATCTAGCACTATAGATCAGTTTAAGGAGGAAAATGGTATGGATACATTAATAATTTACGCTACAAAGCATGGTACAGCAGAAAAGTGTGCTGCTCTGCTTTCAAAAAAACTGGAGGGGAAAGTCGATATCCATGATATCAAAGCTGGAAGTGTTTTGGACTTAACTAAATACGGCAGAGTGGTTATCGGAGGCTCAATTTATATGGGAAGGATACAAAAGGAAATAAGTACATTCTGTACGCAGAATATAAATGAGCTGAGGGATAAAAAGCTTGGGCTGTATATATGCTGTATGTTCAAAAACAATGCTGATGCTCAGTTAAATAGCGCGTTTCCCAAGGAGCTTTTAGATATTGCTTCAGCAAAAGAATGCTTTGGAGGAGAGATGCGGTTCAGCAATATGAATTTTGCAGAAAGAATCATAACAAAAATGGTTTCAAAGACTATAGCCAAGGATGATGCAAGCCTTACAGGAATAGATACTAAAAAAGATGTATCAATGCTCGATGAAAGCAGTATCAACAAATTTGCAAAACTAATGAGCGAGGCATAAAAAATCTATTTAAATACGTAATATGTTACATAGGTGAGCATAAGTTAAAGGAAGATTCTATGAGAAATACTGAAGCTTTAGAGAATGGAAAGGACACTTTGGCCAGATTGCTATTAATGACAAACAAGCTCCGGATAATAGGGGACCGGGCTCTTGATGGTGAGATGACCATAAGACAATGGCTCCTGACTTTAGCAGTTGCACAGTATGGAGATATTCCCCCGACTCTCAGTGAAGTGGCGGAAATTATGGGGACTTCTCATCAGAATGTAAAGCAGCTTGCGTTAAGGCTTCATAAACAGGGTTTTTTAAAGATAGAAAAGGATAAAGTTGATCAAAGAGCAACCTGTTTGGTGTTAACGGAAAAAAGTTGTCTATTCTGGGAAAAGCGACAGATTGAAATCAGGCATTTTCTTACTGAACTTTTTAAGGACTTCAGTAGTGAAGACATAAACGCAATGGATGAGTACCTGAGAAAGCTGTATAAGAGTTTGCAAAAAATAGGAGAAGAAAGAAAATGAAGGGGTGTTAAAAATGAAAATATTCATAAAAATTGTTCTATCGGCTATTATTGCTTTTATCCTTATTATTGCAGGAGGTGTATTTTACCTGACACGGGGTCTTGATTCGGGAAGCAGGATTGATGTGAGGGTTGTAGATATGTCAGCCGTTGAAGATGGCACATACATCGGAGAATACAAAGCCGGAAGGTTTACCAACAAGGTGAATGTAACGGTAAAAGATCATAAGATAACTAAAATTGATATAGAGAAGGATGTTACTTTCAATAAGCCAGAATGGACAAAGCTGATAATGGAAAGAGTTTTAGAAAAGCAAAATACGGATATAGATGTAGTCTCAGGTGCTACAGTTACCAGCAAGGCTTATTTGAAGGCAATTGAAAATGCATTGAGCAAGTAAAATCAGGAGGGCTATAATGTCAATAGTAATACTTGATGCTATGGAAAGCGAAAATTATATATCAGAGGCACTTGTTGAAACAATCAGAGATAGAGGGATAGAGCCGTTGCACTTCAAACTTGAGAATATGGAAATTTTACAATGCAGGTCTTGCGGTGCCTGTAGCTTTAAATCGCCCGGTAAATGTATAGTAAAGGACGACATGCATGACATACTGAGGGAAATAGCAAAATGTAGTGTACTTATAATGCTCACACCTATCAGGTTCGGAGGATATTCGTCCAACTTGAAGAAAGCTGCAGATAAGCTGATGCATTTATGCCTTCCCACATACACGGTAAAATACGGTCATCTTCTCCATCCTGCACGTTATGGAACTAAGTTTATGCTTGGCATAGGTGTATACGCAGGGAATTCTAAGGATGAGGAATCAAGTTATAAAAGATTGGTGGAAAACAATGCGCTAAATGTTCAATATAAGCATAAGGCAATAGTACTTAAGCAGTCTGAAGATATAGCTGAAGTAAAAGAAAAAGTAGCCTGTACCCTTAGGGAGGTGTGTTGAGGATGAGCACTGCAAAACTTCTTCTATTAAACGGAAGTCCAAGAAAAAAGGGGACTTCATACAGTTTTTCAAGAACAATCAAAAAGCTGGTTGAGGATGCAGGCAGTATAGCGGAAATCATACATCTGATAGATTATTTTGATGGCAAGGCGAAATTTGACACTTTAAAAGATTCTCTTTTGAAAAGCGACGTTATAGCCCTGGTATCACCTTTGTATTCGGATACGCTCCCGTACTTCAACATTTGGATGCTTGAAAAGCTCGTAAGTGAATGTAAAGATGACTTAAAGGGAAAAAATTTCTTTGCAGTCGGGCAATGTGGATTTCCCGACATAACCCGTATAGAACCGCTCCTTGATGCCGGCCGTTTTTTTGCAGAAGATATGGGAATGAAATGGCTTGGAGGTCTTGCATATGGGGGAGGTGCCATGATAAATGGTACTCTTCTGGAAGACTTAGGAGAAAGGGGTAAGAGGATCACATCAGGTTTTGAGATGGCAGTACAGAATATTCTCAGAGGTGAAAGAATATCCCCCAAATCCCAGGAAACCATAACACTAAAAATACCCAGGACTCTATATTGGCCTTTAATAGTCTACTTAAATACTAAAATCAAGAAGCTTGCAAAGGAAAATGGGAACGTGGATTATGGAAGGAAGGTTTATCTTGAATAAGCCATTAATAGGACTGTCCGAATAATTACTGTTTTATATGCTGAGTTTGGGTGAATCAGGGCATGGAAATACTCTTCTTGCGGAGATATAGCTCTATACAAATTTTTGCGATCTAGTATCAGGCACTGATTTTCCCTGATTTGGACTCATGCCGGTTGTATTTTGGTTCAATCAAGTTTATATCATGTTTCTGAAACTTTTCCCCATTTGATTTCCTTCTCAACAAAAAGGGCTTTAAAAGAGTTGAGAACAACCCTTTAAAAAACTGAGCTTTACGCATACTATCACCTTTTGTCATAAGTATCAATATATATAAACAACTATAAATATATATCGAAAGTTTAACAGAGTCAAATTACATTTTGTTTAAATATGTAAAAAATGTGTAATATATTGGTGAGACATCAAATGTATCCAAACAAAATGTGTAAACGAATCAGATACATATTACTTATTTGCTTTGTATAACCCATTAATACATGTATTTTATAGAGCACACGGAAAGGACTTCGAGGTAAGATCTCAAAGTCCTTTTCGCATGCCTGAGTTTCCGGTTTGTCTAATACAGCAATTACTGTATCATTCTTCAATTTCAGTTTAGCGATGTCATAAGCAGGGAGTCCGGAGTAATAATCCTTGATTGCTGCAGATAATTGAAAATATATAGCTTAAAATATCACTAAATTCGGCAAAAGTCTAAATATTACCAGTATCTGAGTAAAACAGTCAAAAATATTTGTTTTAAATTTTTACAGAAAGTATTATAATGACAAAATAGGCTTTTTTAGAAAACTATGCTACAGGAGATAAACTATGCTTGAGAATAAAAGTGTTTGTTTTCTGTGGCATTTTAATAACAGGTGAAAAACAGCAGAAGGTGGATTTATTGATGGGTAACTTTAAAAGATTGTTAATAGGCAGGCCTTTAAAAAATGAAGCACTAAAGGGTGAAAAATTTGGAGTGTTATGGGGGCTTCCTATACTTTCAAGTGATGCAATTTCTTCAGTAGCATATGCAGGTCAAGAAATCCTAATTGTTCTGTTTCCTGCGATCGGTATGCTTGCATTTACACAGCTGACATATATCTCAATAGCGATTATTGCACTTTTGACAATATTAATGCTTTCGTACCGCCAGACAATAGACACTTACCCAAATGGAGGCGGAGCCTTTATAGTCGCTAAAGAAAATATCGGCGTAATTGCCGGTGTTACCGCAGGTTCTGCGCTAAGTATCGGCTATATTCTTACTGTTGCAGTTAGTATAGCGTCCGGTGTAGATCAAATTGTGTCTGTATTCCGGGTACTTGAGCCATATAGGGTGCTCCTTTGCGTGGTTATTATTTTTCTGATGACAATTGGAAATCTAAGGGGAATAAAAGAGTCTGCAAAAATATTCAGTCTCCCAACCTATTTTTTTATTTTATCTATTTTATTAATGTTGGTTGTCGGCCTTATAAAAGTATTAAACGGCTATAAGCCTGAACCTATCCATGTAGCACAGGATACGCTCCAACCTCTTACGCTTTTTCTGGTGCTTAAAGCTTTTACAAATGGCTGTGCCGCTCTTACAGGAGTTGAAGCCGTCAGCAATGCAGTACCAAATTTCAGAGAGCCGTCTACGAAAAATGCCAAAACCGTACTGGTGTTACTTTCCTTACTTGTTTTGATAGTATTTGGAGGAACATCGGTTATTGCAAATTACTATCCTATACACCCGGAGCAGGGTGCGATGCTTGTACAGATTGCAGGTATGATTTTTGGGACGAGTAACTTATTCTACTATATTATTATGGGATTATCATTTACCATTCTGGTTCTTGCAGCAAATACAGCTTATTTTGGTTTTCCAAATTTGATTTCCGTTATGGCAAAAGAGGGTTATGTTCCAAGACAGCTGAGCATGAGAGGCGACAGGTTGAGCTATTCAAACGGAATAATTCTTCTTTCTGGAATCTCAATTATTCTGATAGTAGCGTTCAGGGCAAATGTAACATCACTGATTGGTTTATATGCTATTGGTGTGTTTATCTCTTTTACACTTTCACAGACCGGAATGTTTTTTAGATGGATTAAACAAAAGGGTAGCAATTGGGGTGTCAAAGCTATGATAAATGGTTTTGGGGCAGCTGTAACGCTTGCTGTAGTAATAGTTATTGCTATCACAAAGTTTGCCCAGGGAACATGGATTGTGGTAATAGTTATCCCCATCCTCATTATCATGATGCTTAAAGTAAAAAGGCATTATATTGCAGTAAAAAAACAGCTAAGGATTTCTCTCGAAGAATTAGACAAAATAGAAATTGAAAATGATAAGTATATAAACCGTGTTATTGTTCTTATGGAAAGTGTGAACAAATCCAGCATAAGGGCATTGCGGCTTGCGAAAACTATTTCTGACAATGTAGTTGCTTTTTGTGTAGCTACTGATGAGGAAAGCGGGAGAGAAGTACAGGATAAATATAAGAGGTTAAAGACCAGCATACCTCTTATAGTAAAATACTCACCGTTCAGAAAAGTGGTAGATCCGCTGCTGAAATTTGTTGAATCAGCAGAATATGAATATAAAAGGGGTGATATGATAACTGTCATATTACCTCAATTTTCCGTAAAACGTTGGTGGCATAAAATTTTGCACAATCAAACAAGAGTGTTCATTGAAAGAGAATTATTGAAGCATAAGCATATAGTTGTTGCTGTAATGCCCTTGCAGCTAAAAGATGACGAATTTGTTCTGAAGAGTCCGAAATACAAATAAAAAGGGAATTAACGCTACAAGCCCGTGGTTTATGACTAGCTCCAACCAAAACCTCAAAGCTGGCAAGACCAATGGAAAGTGGGTGTCAGACATAACCTATATATCTACGAAAGAAGGCTGTCTATTTTATCGAGGCAAGGTCAAGTAGGATAAGTAATTCTTGATTTATTTGTCATTGGAGGTATGCTATCATCTTCAAGCTGATGATTAATAATAAATTTGAATTGCAGTTTGAGCAAATCAAATATAACACCACCTAATATGTATTTGGGACAGTTTTTTTACAATAATGCGAAAAACTTTCAGACAAATTGGAATTTATCGGTCTGTTTGTTCTGTCATCAATCCCCATCGGAAACCAAATTTGTCTATAAATACAACCATGCAAGAACTATATGTCGTGCTCTGCATCTGATAAATTGTCTCGCTGTCTTCTTTTAAAACTTCATATGCCTGTTTTACTTCGTCCTTTGTATCGAATGTGACAGTCAGTGAAAGAGCCGTACTTTTTGTCAAATTAACATCCATATTGTCGCACATCATAATCCTTTGGGTGCCAATAAAAAGTTCTGCATGATATATGTAGTTTTCTTGTTCTGGTGTTAATTTTTTATTCCAATCAGACTTATTGGCATCAGAATATCGTAATAAACAACCAACCTTTGCATCAAAAGCCTTTTGATACAGTACAATTGCTTCTTCACAACGTCCTGCAAAATTAAAATTTGGTGTTATTATAGCCATTTTACCACCCTTTCATTTTTTCATTAAATTCCTTTTCATCGGTAAGATTATATATATAGCCATTAGAGTTTGCAATATCAAACGAATACGAACTAAATCCTGATATTTGTCGGCAATACCACTTCATTCCAAATCTATAACTCATTAACTTTGTCATCTTTTTATCAGGTGAAGAGTATTCAGGGTTGATTTTGAATATGATTTTGCCGGTAGGGGTAAGGTAGGGGTAAAAAAGTTCAGAATATCCAAAAAGGGTCATAGACCAAAGTCTGTAACCCTTATGTTTGGCGGAAAGAGAGGGATTCGAACCCTCGGTGGGGTATTAGCCCACACACGATTTCCAGTCGTGCGCCTTAGACCAGCTCAGCCATCTTTCCATTTTTATTTATGCCGGTTCAACACCGCTTTACTATTTTACATTAGATATAGCGTATTGTCAATAATGTATGCCTTCCTAAAACTGAAGATATTTCCATAGGAAGAGGTTATGGAGCAAAGTATTGGCTAATATAATAACATAGTAGGATTAAGGGTGTTTTACCGGAGAATATTATTTCCACTGGATTGAAATCTTTCTATTTAGGTGGTAGAATATTGATAATAACCAATAAATCCTTAACATAACTGAATAGTAAATCAGCAAGCACCGGCAATGATGTTGGTGTCAAAAAATTTTACCCAATGGAGGGTTTAAAATGAATTGCAATATTGATTTTTATTTGTGTAAGAATCTGCTTTACTGGGATAGTGTTGATTTAAAAGGGTATGTCTGCACAATAAGCGGCAAAAAATGCAGCTGTCAGGGCAACGATTGTACTTGTCTCGCTTATGAAGAGGATTTAGAGGAGTAACTATTAGTATTTCTAAAAGTTTGTACCCAGTTTTCTATATTTTAAGGGTATAAAATCTCGACCTAATATACCTCTGTTTTCATATTTCCTGATTATGTTGAAACAATATCCGCAATTTTTACCTGTAAAAGTAAAAGTTTATTTAGCTATGCTTCTTTTTAAAGCTACAAACGAAAAAGTCACCTTCATATATCAAGGTGACTTTTATTTCATTTTATCAGTGAATGCAGTTCCTTAACAATTTCATCTTTCTTTCCAAGGATACCTCCCTGAAGGTCCAGTATCCGTTGTTTTGTTTCATTTATCAGTTTGTAAATCGATTCCTGCTTTTCATCATGCACTTCAGGAACCTTTATGGTTTCAAGAAGGTCGTAGCTAAGTGAATCTCTGATAGAACCTGTTGAAAGAACGTCTATATACAGCTTGTAAAAAGGGGATTTAAGCAGTTCAACTATGAATTCCGGCTTATATGCTTTTGAGCGGAATACAACGTATGCAGGACTGACAAACCCTCCATCCAATTCCTCAGGTACTACTCCTATGCTTCCGACATTAACTCTATATGGGTTGTAGACTATATCGCCTTCCTTTACCTTTTTATATGATTGCGTAAACTCTTCACCTTTTCTGTATTCATTGAAAATTACACCCTCATTATTTGTAACAGATAAAATAGGGTATTCCCTATCCATTTCGTCATCATTCTGAGGCCTGAATCTTTCGCGGCCTTCCTCAATTTTATTGCCTAGAGGTTCAAAGCTTTGCATCATAGGTTCGACTTTATATTTAAACACATAAAATGCAGGATCCAATCGTGAGTGTGTATCACTCAGATTTACGACAAAAGAATTCTTTAGATTTCTTTGTGTTCCTCTTACTGTCTGGTCAATCCTATAAAAGGTTTTTTCAGAATAATAGCTTTCTGCGAACTCCATTAAATCCAGCTCAGGTATGGATATTGTTGATTGGTTTTGAAAATCCTCCAGTATCAGATCAAGATCTGTCTTTTCTCCATCTGTTACGATAGACCTGCCGCTTGGTTCAAACCCTACAAATTCAGCTGTAGCCATAAAAACCGGATAATCAAAATCTTTATCAGTCATTAAGATCTCTCTGATTTTTTCCTGTGGCAATCCATTTGTCTTATTTTCGTATAGTTCCTTTTTCTCTTCAGTAAATTTCTGCAGGTATAATACACAGGTTTTTATCGTATCTACGCCTGACTGAACAAAAGTATGAGTTGGCAGTGAAACAATGGCCCTTATCTCTGCTTCACTGTGAATATAATCCCTTATATACTGATAACTATCATTACTTAATAGACCCAGAGGCAGTACAATAAGCATTTTTCCACCGGGACGGAGAAGCTTGAGACCTTTCTCCAGAAATAGTATCTCGGTCTTTTGTGTAGCTCTTTTAGATATTTTGCTTCCGAGAAAATACCTTTTCAAAATGTCGGGTTCCTTTTCCTTGCTTCCAAACGGAGGATTTGCCAGTATTATTGTACACCCTGAGTTTGGTATATCCTTGTCATATTCTTTTATTGAATACTCCTTACCGGTCTTGTCTTTTATATCCAGAGCGTTGCCTCTGGATATATTATTGCCGTCTCCCCACATAAGCATATTCATTTTGGCAGTTCTGGCTGCCCGGGGTTCGGCATCTATTCCATGAATCTGATATTTTCTAACGTCATCCAGGAGCTGGCCCTTTTTAGTACCCAGCCTTTGCAGTGTACCGTCAGGCAATTCGTCGATCAGCTTCTGAATGTGTTCAAAGGCCTTTATAAGAAAGCCACCTGAACCGCAGCTGAAATCAGCGACTACATCATATATTGATATTTCCGCCATGTTTACCATAAAGTTTACAACAGGGCGTGGTGTAAAGTACTGACCAAGTCCTTTTCCTCTTAACTGGGTAGGGAGGAACTCTTCAAAAGCACGGCCTTTTATGTCGGCATCGTCCTGCTTCATTTTAAAGTTCTGCATGTTTTTCAACACTTCTTTAAGTGTATCAACAGACAGATTTATCTTGATTTCACCCTCAAAGACATCGGGGAAAACTTGCTTAATTGATTCATTTATCTTATCATTTATATACTTTATTCCAACACCCAACTTTTCCAGCTCATTTAGCACTTCGATAGTGAGGACCGAATTACTGTCGCCCTTGCTCATCCGCTCTTCTTCGGCCGCTTTCAAAAACAGAAGCTTGCTCAGTTCATCAAAGCAAGTGGCTGGATCAAGCTTTTCGCGGTCTCTTATTATTGAGTGTATACTTCTGAAAAATCTTCTGAAATCCCTGATTTTTTCCTGGTCGGGAAGCATAACAATATTTGGATTATCCGAAATGGAAGTCAGTATATCGGAATATGAGATAAGTCTTTTAAGCTTGTCCCAGTTATCCCTTTGAAGCTCTTCTACAGTACTTTCTATAATATTTATTCTTTTGTTTGATGAATAATAGCCTCTTAGAATAAAAGCCTTGCCGTTAGTAATGACGCTAAAGGGAGTCTGTAAGGCAAAGGCATAGGAATCAACCTGGTCTATGCCTGATTGAAGGGTTTCTGTCGGACGCTTTGCTTCAACCACTATAACGGGTTTGTTTCCATGATACGCGGCTAGATCAGCTTTTTTTACAAATCTTTCCCTGCCGTTATTAAACTCTACAGCGACATCCCAGTAAAGGTTTTTATTAGGATAACCCAGTATATCTTTAAAAAGGGGTTGTATAAGTTTTGCTTCTACATCTCTTTCAGAATTCAATGCATCTATTTCAAAACTGTTATTGTTAGACATTAGAAATACTCCTTTAAATCTAAACTTATAAAGATATTTTATCAAAGCTGCAGGCATTTACAATATAAAACTGCTGAGGATCCCCATGCATATCTCAAAGCCCTTAGATTCATTTGCCGGGGTCATTATTGTATTTTGCATTTAGGGATATACGCGCTACAACTATTTTCAGATGCTTAATGAAATCCTTGTCTTTAGTTGCTATCTTTAATCCAATCCTGTAGCTGTCTTCCATGAAAATACTATAAATTACCTGACACTTAATAGTATATTGCAGATGATCGAGCTGCATATCAAATTCAAGAACAGATCCGACGCCCAATTCGTGGCTGCATACAGCCCCCATGCCTGCCATTGAGATATCGGATAATGTAATAAGCATAGGCTTGTTAAGAGTGATCGGCTCGTCATATACATTATTACTTATTTTTTTACATTCTATGTGCTGGATATATCTAACCCTGACAAACATCCTTTTTTCAGCGAGATATTGTTCATCAAGCTTTTTGGCCAGTAAGGAGTCGTTTCCCCATACTTGCTCATCGTAATAATTTTGTTCGGGTTTTTGGTCAGATTCGACTGGTGCAATGGGAGTGTTATTAAAGTCATCTTTATGAGTCCGTTGGGTTTTGTCATCTTTATTTTTTTTACCTATTCCAATAGTAATCTTATTATCCGGCATAAAACCCCTCGACATAATCTGACGTACTATAATGATAACATAAATATGGGGGAGTTGAAATGAAAAAGTTATACTCAAATAGCAGGCAGAGAGATATATACCTGCCTGTTTCGTATTTTTGAAAATATACATAAGATAAAGGCACGGATACTGCTGCTGCACAATATAAATATAGTAGAATAGAATGCTGATCTGTCAGGGTACTGCTGCAGATTAGTATTGCATGTAAAGGGGCAAGATATTATGAACATTGATTTCCACTATTATGGTACATATACGGCTGCAAGGCTTGCTGGTTATGATTTCCGTACTGCCCAGTCTATTGCTTATGCAGCACAGTATGTAGATGATTCAAGCATGGAAGTGTTAAAGGATGACTACGGCAAATACTATATACCTGATTTCAAGCCGACGCCGACAGTTCAGACTAATAAGGAACTATTTGAATCCAATTTCAGCTGGTCGGAGGAGAATTTAAACGAGACTGCAAGAGTATGGTCTTGTTTTCACTTTTTACCCGGAAACTATGAATCAAACGCAAAAATAGCTTATACAGGATCAAAGCAGCACAAAGGCAACTCTGATTATTGGGAATATGACGGCGAATCCTCTGAGCAGTTCAAGCTGCTCTGTCTTCCTAACAGTCAATTGGTCAAGAAAATGATCAATGATATTATAGATAATCACAAAGGCAAAGACTATGAAATGCATTTGGCAGGGTTGAGGATGCATGTGTTGGCAGACACATGGGCACACATGTACTATGCCGGGATACCTGCATGGTTTATAAATAATGCAGGAGATAAGGTATATGATATTTCTAATGGCAGGATAGAAGTGAAATGGCGACGTATCTGGCCTTTAACAGATATTTTCAGCGGTGAGGAAGCAACACCGGATGCACTTGCATATAACTCCTATGTATATCTCGGACACGGGCGTATGGGGCATTTGCCGGATTACCCCTGGATAAAGTATGAGTATTCTCCCCAGTGGGCAGGCGGCAGTATAATAAAAGATAACCCCACCTCTTTCATGCTGGCATTTAAGCAGATGGTTGCGGCACTGCGCTGTATCAGGGAGAGAAGGAGCTTCGATATTAATGTATATGAAAATATAGGGCAGCAAAATGAAGCAATAATAAATGGAATAATAAATACTAAAACTAATGATCAACGTGCTGTGTGGAAAAATAACATCGGGAAGATCAAAACAAACAATATATCCCTTGAGGTGCCGGAGGAATATGATGCAAATAATTGGCTGAATACAATGAAAGGCGCTGGGGACCGGAGGAATACAGATTATTACCGTTTTAATTTCTCTGCTTTATTTCATATGAACTTTATAAATAGCAATCTTAGAGGGAGTCATATTTTCATAGATGAGATTCCGGCAGAAAATATAGTAAAAGTAAAAATAAGAAATGTAAATGGTTCTTATATAGGGCCTGTGGAGAATTGGGGACAGTATTCCCCCAAAATGGGCAGTAACGGCATAGAACTGAATATAGTAAAGCCTAACAGCAAGCCTCTGGAATCTGGAGATATTGTAAAAATAAGGACCAACGAAGAAAAAGCAAGAGGATATAATTATCTTGGAGCATGGGCGACAAAAGCACTTTACTATTACTCGAAGGACTATACAATGAATAAGCAGAGATGGAGACTTGAAAAGGTGGGGGGCTCTGTAGGACAGGAGATAAAGTCAGGGGACCTTGTAAAGATAACAAACCGGTTCTACCTGAACATGCCTTATATGATCCCATACAGATGGCTTGGGTATGGTGATTATCTGACAACTACAGGAAATAGTCAGGAAAGCAATGCATTGTGGCATCTAGAGTTTGGTTCTGAACAGTACTACAATATCGTTGCCAAGTATAGCGGTAAAGTGCTGGATGTATACGACGGCAGCATGGATGATGAGGCCAAAATCATACAGTATCATGGTACTGGAGGGGACAATCAGAAGTTTAAGCTTGTGCCAAGCGTGGATGGATATTATCAGATACAAGCCAAACACAGCGGCAGGGTGCTGGATGTATACGGCGGAAGTATGGATGACGAAGCTCAGATCATACAGTATCATAACACAGGGGGAGACAATCAGAAGTTCAAGCTTGTGCCAAGCGGGGGTGGATATTATCAGATACAAGCCAAGCACAGCGGCAAGGTACTGGATGTATATGGCGGCAGCATGGATGATGAGGCCAAAATCATACAGTATCACAGTACTGGAGGGGACAATCAGAAGTTTAAGTTTGTACCTGTGAATTGATGACGATGGAATGGGGGCTTTGGGAATCAACTCAAAGTCCCTTTAGTTTCAAAACCTTTCGACAGATTACCTGTCTTATGACTTAGTATTGCTAGAGGGGCATTATAATTTGTCTGTTTTGATATGGAAATATTGTGCTATTCCCTCAATAATAGCAGGATTGTCTTCACCAAACATTTTCAACAACTTTTTCAATGATGCATTTCCCTGACTTTGGAAGACCATTTTGTGCATTATGGCTCTCATACCGGGTTTGGAGCTAATTCAATCAAACTTCGGAACTGATTTTTTAAAATTGATAAAGCCTACACCCATGGAAATGGTCAAATCTCCGTATTTTTCCTGACCTTTGCTATTTGTTCTTGCCTTTGCACATATATAATCAAAAACTTCTTTAAATACCAGCATTTCACGGGGGTTCTCACTATCTAAAGCTTCCTGATACTTGTTCATGTATTTTCTAAAACCCTTATAGTCATTTCTTACTTGCAGCGCAACTTTGAATAGGTCATCAGTACTTGAAGAACTTTCAATTATTTCAACTGCTAGTGGGGGTAAAACTATCTGTGTTGTTCTAATCTTGAGCCTTTGTCTTACTTCCTCGAATAAGTTAACTCTTGTCTGCCTTATGAACTCCATGGTACTTTCTACTGCATCTGGCCGCGAAGGCATAAATGTGGTCTGTTCAAGCAGATGCCTTCTGGACGGGTGTGGAGAATAAGGAGCATTAATCATACTGCTCCTTGCTATATTACCTGCTGTTCCCCAGAGTATTTGTGAAAGAAAATGGTGCGCTGTTCTTTTTTCCCTGTCCCAGGACTCCTCGTTTTCTTTATGAGCTTGTTCAAGACTTTTTGTAGAGCATAGATCGTTAGCCACAAATTTTCTTATATCAAGGAATCTATCATCTTTTGTATTGAATTTTTGTATAGATAATATATTTTTATCTTCTAACCTTAACAGAGGGAGATATGTATTTTCCCACGCATAAGCAAATTGTTCATCTACTACTAGAATGTCTCTTGTCACGATATCCGCCAAAAAATTCAGTAAGCATTCAATTTGAATAGCGGCAGCTGGAATTGATTCATATGAATGACTGCCGGAATCTCTGGAAAGTCCATGTCTCATAGCATGCGAAACATCCTGAAGAAGCCAATTATCTAAGAGTAATTGACATGTCATAATTAATCTCCCATCAACAAAATACTGTAATCACCGAACCGGTTTCCTAATGTAATTGTTTCCTCTGAACCACTTATAATCAAAATATTAGAGATTACTGCCAATTCCGACTTGACTTAATGATTCTGAAATCTCATTTTGCACTTTTCATCAAAGAATTTTCATAAAATTCAGTTGCCTATATTGAGCAACCTCATAATATTTCCGCCTAACACCATACTAGCAACCTCATCATTTGGACTTACCATTTCAACCATTTGTCTCGTAAGCAATGGATTACCGTAAGGAGCATCCGAACTGAAAAGAGTTCGTTCAGGAAGCTCTCTTATCGCCAATTTAGGGGCTATAGTAGTAAAGGAAGCAGATAAATCAAGATATATATTTTTTTGTTCCTTGGCAAACTTAATTGTGTCAAGCCAGTTTACTCCTCCCATATGCCCTAATATTACCGGGATATCCGGGAATTTAGCTGTGAGGTCAGCAATATCTTTTATATCTGCCAAGGTTAACGGATGAAAGGTGTGTATCCAAACTGGAATTTTGCTTAGCTCCATTAATGCTTTAAAGACTGTTTCAAGTAATTTTACTGTACCGGTCCCTAACGAAAACTCACCAATACCTAAAAACCCATTGGAAATAATATTTTTTTCAATCCAGGCGCAGGTTTCTTCAAATGTCAATAGTAGGGGTACTAGCCCAAACCCAAGAAACTTATCCGGATATTTTTTTATAGTATTACGTAGTTCATATGTTGAACTATAGATATTCCTTATTCTTTCCTCTAATGTGCATTTGCCAGACAAAATATTGAATAACACTCTTATTTCATCCTCAAAACTGGCTAAATCATTAGCTTTTTCGGGATGTGGAGTAGTTGAAAACAGTATGGTTCTATCTACTCCGGCTTTCTCCATCATAAATAACTGATTTTCTATCGGGAGCACCACATGAGCATGGCTGTCAATTATCATTTTTAACACATCCTATCCAGTAATCTAATGTTTTTTATATTGAAAAGGATAGCACTAATTATGCTGAGCTTAAAGAACGCACAAATTTGAAATAGAGTATAATAAATGATACTATAAAAAAAGAATTATTAAGATTAGGAGAGTTCGGTGATGGCAAAAGCGGTAAATTCAACAACAGGATGTCCTATGGATATTGCTGTCAATATACTTAGCGGAAAATGGAAAATATCTATACTTTGGCACTTAACACAAGGAACAGCCAGATTTAATAAATTACAACGACAATTACACAACATTACGCAAAAGACACTAACGCTTCAATTGAGAGAATTAGAAAAGGACGGTATGATTTATAGAAAAGTTTATCCTGAGGTTCCGCCCAAAGTTGAATATGGACTTACCGAACTAGGTGAAAGTATGAAGCCTATCCTACGTTCAATGTGTGAATGGGGGAAGAATTATCAAAAAAATTATAACCCAGGCTGTGATTAGATAATGACAAAAAAGATATCAAGCAATATGTTTTTTTGTAAATAGAACAGATACATATAAAAAGGGCTTCAGGTAGAATGCTCCGGTGCCGGGCTCCTACACTTGCTACTAAACGGCCGTTCAGGTCATTTTACAATACGCTCGTGCCCTTCCGGGTTCGAGTCCCTGGTCTGATTGGCATAAAAAAAGTACTTACACCAGCACCATCAACAGCTGCTATGATATAATTATAGTACCAAGCTTTAATTCAGGTGGTGCTAAATATGAAGTATATATTATGGGAGTGACCCGTTGGGGCTTATAAACAAATATTCTATTTGTAAATTTGCTATTCATATCCAAAGAAAAAATAGTACCAAGAGTCAATAATATGGTAGTATCCATGATTTCTATTTTGAAAGTTCTCTCCTTTATCATTTTTTATGTATGCAACACCCTCATCATATCCATATGCTTTATCTACAGGGTGCAATAAAAAATCAACTTGGTTTTCCATTTTACTTATCTTTTGATAGTTTAATTTGTTGAAAATTCTTTCTAGCTTCCCTTTAACCAACTTATTCTCAATTAGAAGAACTTTCTCAACATGGTTCTCATCAGATAGCACAGTTTTTATTTGCTCATTTTCAACGTAACAGACAATATCGCCTGGCTGATTAGTAAAATACTCAGCAACTATCTTAAAGTCACTGATATTGTTTTTAAAAGTTTTTTTTATTTCGTCCTGGGTTATGTTTAGGTTTAAAAAGGTATTCAGTGAAAAAATTATGACATTAGAAAATAATAATCCCCATGTAGAAAAAATAATGATTCTTTCAAAATCAAAATCAGTTCTCTTCTTTGATAATTTTTTTATTACCAGACTATGTATAAAAATTATAGCTACAGAAACTAGAAATCCTGGTAATGCTATTAATAGTAAGGTTTCAGCTATATAATCCTTAATACCTATTAAGTTTAAGAGGATAACAGACTCTACAGATAATATAAAAGACAATACTGCTAGAATATATTTATACATACTTTCCACCTTAATATTTTTGTAAATATCATTCTCCTTACTACAGATTGAGTGACTTCATAGCATTGCTTAATGAGCTTTGATAGGGAACATATTATTTGGATGCAATCTGTCGTAGGACTTGTTCCTAATTAGCTAATACATAGGATTAATAGCAATCTCCGCATCAAGTTCGGATAAAAATGCTATTAGTCCTTTACTTACAAGTGTATTCATTCTACTTCATCATTTATAGAAATTATATAGAATATAGCAGGTATTTACAACAATCTACATATAAATGAAGCTCACCTAATAGTCTCTAGTAATCATACAAAAGGTACTCTTTTGAAGTGATTTTCATTGAATAAATGCTACTTTGTGGTCAACAATGGGGAAATATGGATTGAAATAGGCTATATAGACGGTAAAGCAACAGGGGGACGCACTTGGATAATGCCTAATAAAATATCTATAGAAAACTCCAGACTTTTATCTTTGTCCATATTTGAAACTGATAAAGAAGAATAAACTAAAGCCCCTTGGAAAGTTGATAATAATGTCAGTACACTTAACGGGAAGAACGTTAAGAAATCTGTAGCCGTGGATTTAGAGGAAAATAGTAAAGGTATATTTTATTTAGACAAAGCAACTGGACTACCAATGTAATGGGATAACGAAGCGAGTAGCATTGTAATTTTGGTGTCTGTTCATAATGACATTCACCTGGTTCATACAGTACCAAGGAACACATGCAGTTGTCGAGCTGGCAGCAGGACTAGGATACTCAAGACTTGAGTCAGGGGAATACAATCCGAGTTTAGATTTTCTTAGTAAGGTAGCCCAAGCATTGGGAAAAGAAATTCATATATCAATAAACTAAATATTTACGAGTGTTTGCAAAATGTTTGCAAATCTCATCAAAACACATAAAAAGGACTTCGGGCTAAAACCCAAAGTCCTTCATTTTGGCGGAGAGAGAGGGATTCGAACCCTCGGACGGGGTAAACCGTCTCATGATTTCGAGTCATGCGCCTTAGACCAGCTCAACCATCTCTCCATATAAAATTAGCTTTTACAAGCCTTTTTTGCTCTTAACTTCCTGAAGAAATCCTTCAAGATTGAAGAACACTCTTCTTCAAGTGTACCATAAATTACCTGAACCTTATGGTTAAATTTATCAATATCCAGGATATTGATTACCGACCCTGCAGCTCCGGCCTTCGGGTCCGATGTTCCGATAAAGAGACGACCCATTCTTGCCTGTACTAAAGCTCCTGCGCACATGGCACACGGTTCCAGGGTTACATACATGTCGCATTTGTTTAGACGCCACGTATCAAGTTTCCTGAAAGCTTTCCGCAGGGCAACCATTTCCGCATGGAGTGTAGCATCTTTTTTAAGTTCCTTAATATTGTGACCTCTTGAAATTACTTTTCCCTCATACACTATTACCGCACCTACCGGGGTCTCGTCCTTCTCATAGGCTTTTCGAGCTTCCTTCAACGCCTCTTTCATAAATGCTGTATGAATATCATCTGAACTTTGAAGCTTATGCCCTTTCACAATACCACAAGAAACCTCCAAAACAGTATGTGCGCAAGTAACTAGTAATAAGTCCTTTTGCGCACATAACATTATACTATAATATCGTTTATTATTCAAATAAATTTTATTTTGGATTCACTGTAATTATTTCCAACTATAATTTGAACCTGCTGACTTCAGACTGGAGGTTGGAAGCCAGTTGAGCCAGTTTTACCGAGCTGTCTGCTATTTCATTGACTGTAGATGCCTGCTCTTCAACAGATGCTGAAACCTGTTCGGTAGCAGCTGCAGATTCAGATATAATATTTGATATTTCCTTAATATTAAGGAGCACATTTTGCGTATATTCTCTGAGAGTATCAAAAACGACTTTGATTTTCTTTGAATCGTTTTCTGTCTGCTCTACGTTATCGACAATCACCATTAAGGAGTCTCCGCCTTTTTGCATCATCTCTACCTGCTCTTCTACGGCCTTTAGGCTTCCCTCCATATTATCAACTGTAGCAGAGGTTTCTGCCTGAATCTGCTGTACGAGGGATTTTATCTGTTTGGCTTCCTGGCTTGATTCCTCAGCTAATTTACGTATTTGTTCGGCAACAACCGAAAAGCCTTTACCTTCCTCACCTGCACGTGCCGCTTCAATAGCTGCATTTAGAGCAAGGAGATTTGTATGACTGGCAATGTCGGTTATGGCTTTGACAATACCCCCGATTTCTTCAGAACGGACTCCCAGTTTTTGAATAGATTCGGAGGAGGAGGATACGGTTTCGGCAGTAAGCTTCACATGTTCAACTGCTTTAGTTATTGCTTCTTTTCCATCGTAAGCAACCTTTGTTGAAAGCAGCGCATTGGTTACCGTTTTTTCAATTTCTTCACTGCCTTTTTGTACCTGTACTAACGTGTCTTCCATCATATGCAAAATAGTATTTGAGTAGTCGGATTGTTTATTTGCGCCTTCAGCCATCTCGTCTACGGCTTTTGCAACTTGGTCTGATGCCTCTCCGGTTTGTTGGGCAACAACGGACAGCATTTCCGAAGTTCTTGCAACTTTTGATACACTGTCGAGTACACTTGATATCATTAATCTCAGACTACTCTTCATTACTTCAAAAGCCCTGGCGAACTCACCGATTTCATCCTTTGATTTTGTTAATTTGCTGTATACCAGTGCAGCTTCACTACTTGTTGTCAAGTCGCCGGCTGCAATTTTCTGAGCTTCCGAAACTATCAGCTTTAAAGGTTTTATTATGTTGTTTATTATTATAAAGCTGACAAGAACTACAGAGATCATAAGTATCACAACAAGAATGACAGAATGTCTGGAAAGCTGGCCTAAGGCGGCAACTCCAGATTTGCTGACTGTTTCTACATATAGCACGCCTACCGGAGTTCCGCTATAATCTGTAAAAGCCTGTTCGGCAGTAATCTTCATACTGTCTTTAAGTATTTGGGTATACGTTTTTATTTCATCCTTTTTTAAGTCTTTTGAAATTGTATTACTCAGATTAGCTTTATCAATCTTGCTTGTCGATAAAACTTTACCGTCATCCAGTTTTATAATAATTTCCGTACCCATAATATTTTTACCGAAATCAAGGGAACCGCTTACGGATCTGCCGTTTTCTTCCCTTAAGTTTTTTATCTCTCTTGCAAAAAGCGTATATCCATTATGGTTTGCGAAGGCTTCATCATCACTCTTGACTAATTTTGCAACTGTTACTATATATAGCCCGGCGGAGGTTTTTACTATACCGCTGTTGTATCCTTTTTTCATATCCTTTAGCAAGCCAAAATTCTTATAATCTATTTCCTTGAATTCACTGGGCGCTTCTGCTTGGGTCAGTATGTTAGCATCTTTGTCCAATACTACGAAAAACTCGTTTGCAGTATCCTTGTTTGCAGATGTGAACACGTTTTCCTCGATCCAAGCAGTATCTCTAAGCCCAACAGCATCATAAAATTCATCCCACGGGGTCCAGGCCAGATATGTACTTCCATGATTTTCAACCAGTAAATTAATATATTGACGTGCGCTGGATACGTTAGATTTTGCTTTAGCAAGCTCTATATCGCTAATACTGCTTTTTATATTGAGATATGTAAACGCTATACCCACTATAAGGGGAATAATAATCAGACCAATCAAAAGAAATAAAAGTTTTGACTTCAGCTTCATCAGCACTTCTCCTTAAACTATTCTAAATAAACTATACAACGTAATAAGCACAATATAATGACTATCTTTTGATGTAGAAAAATGTAGAACTATAATACTATTTGTAGAAATATATACTATATGATAACACAATAGCAATTGATTTTAAATAAAAAACATATGCTTCTTCATAAAAAATGTTTGTTTTTGTAGTGCTGGCAGGGTGCAGCAGCAGAAGGGCACTCCGTATATGGCACAAATTAACCTGACTGATTGGCGTACCGAGTTAAGTCAGAAATATATAAGGATACCGATTAATATTATGTATGCTATGGAAGGATAAGGATTCTGCCGACTAGCAACTATTTATTAAAGGTATTATCAGACTTTTTTTCATGCTCCGGTAATATATTTTTTACTTTCATAAGAATATTTATTTTTTCTGAACTGACAAGCATAGCAATTATGTACGCTAATACGAAAAACGGAAGAATCCCTATTGAAGTGTAGGAAACAATCAATCCAAGCAGAGGAGGTAAAAAAGTACTGCCTGTATAAGCAAGAGCCATCTGATATCCTATAATCGTTTGAGAGTTTTCATTTCCAAAACGGGAGGGCGTTTCGTGCAGCATGCATGGAAAAACAGGTGCACATCCTAGCCCTACAAGAATGAAACCAATAAGTGAGAAGACAGACGGTAGAGGCAGCAATAAGAGAAAAGCTCCCGCCAGTGCAGTGATTTGCCCCATACGTATAAGGATATGATTGCTAACCTTCATAGTGATAAATCCGGTAATAAATCTGCCTACTGTAATTCCGGCATAATACATGGACACCCATT
The DNA here is from genome assembly GCA_026414765.1 of Clostridia bacterium. Classification (NCBI taxonomy): domain Bacteria; kingdom Bacillati; phylum Bacillota; class Clostridia; species Clostridia bacterium. The sequence goes on from JAOAIJ010000029.1 coordinate 109,262, forward strand.
GTGCTGCAACAGCTGCAGGCAATCCCTTAACGTTTATCAGGAAGCTGCTGCCCCACAAACCCATTGTTGCTTCTGCTCCGCAATAAAATAGAAAAGAAATGAGTGCAAGCTTAACACCTTTGATTGATAGAGGATTTACCTTTTTTGGAGCTGCCTGAGACGATGCAATCTTTGATTTCTTTTCAACTTCTCCAATACCTGTATGACTACTGCCGGTTTTTCCTGCTATCCGGTCCCATAATGGAAGAGTAAAGAAAAGCAATGCAACCAGAACAAACTGAATGACAGCTATTGAGAAATATCCATCTCTCCAGGAATCCTGTTTTGCAATAAACTTTGACATAATAATTGGGCCGAGGGTAGCTCCAACTCCCCAGAAACAATGTAACCAGCTCATGTGGTGTGCCTTATAATGTATAGCAACATAGTTGTTTAGTCCTGCATCGATAGACCCTGCCCCCAAACCAAGTGGTACCGCAAGAAAAAGGAGCCAAATAAAGGACGGAGCAAAGGAAAAACCCAACAAGGAGCCAGCTGTCATTAGGCAGCTGATAAATGTGACTTTTCCGGTACCCAACCGTCTTATTACAACTCCGCTTGCAAAGCTGGATATTATCGTACCTCCTGTTATGATCATTGAAACAAGGCCGGCAGCCTCAAATGGTGCATCATATTCCAGATGCATTATCGGCCATGCTACCCCCAGCAACGAATCAGGTAGACCTAAGCTGATAAATGCTAAATAAATTACGACTAAAAAAAGTGTAGCCATTTACTACCATACCTCCGTGAAGATTAAGCATTACTGAATTACAATTATAACATATCAGTGATTGAAAATTACATATAAGATTACCTACTCCCATTTGGTTGCACCAAAGTAAACAAAATAAAAAAAGAAGAGTCGGGTCTCTTCTGTGTCTTCCATAATAAATTAGAAAAATATTAGATTTAGAGGGTATAGCAGTTTAATTTTTTTATTTTATGCGTTATTTTCCAAATAGCAACATAACTCAATTAATTAGTGGTATAATTACAAAAATAGGGAATACATATTTCTCGTTTTGAATAGTGGATTTGCTTATAGTTTTACTATATTTGGATCAACTTGACTGTGGCGGAGAGTGGATTGCTTTGTGTATCCACTCTTTATTTTTAGTCACATTTACAAATAAATTCGTATTTTTTACTAAAAATATCAATGGAGGTGTTTTATATTAGGAAAAATGAATTGCCAATGAATGATGAGATAAGGGACCGGGAGGTTCGGCTTATTGATACGGATGGAACAATGTTGGGTATTATGCCATCAGATGATGCGCAAAAGCTGGCAATTAGTAAAAATCTTGATCTTGTTAAGATTGTACCTGGCGCAGCGCCACCGGTATGCAAGATTATGGATTATGGTAAGTGTATGTTTGAACAGGTAAAGAAAGAGAAAGAAACTAAAAGAAATCAGAAGGTTGCTTCAGTTAAGGAAGTAAGATTATCTGCCACAATTGAAGAGCATGATTTTGACTTCAAGGCTAAAAATGCTTGTAAATTTTTATTGGATGGAGATAAAGTCAAAGTCAGCATAAGATTCCGAGGTAGAGAAATGAAATATACAGTTGCAGGGAAAGAGGTACTTGCAAGGTTTGGTGAGGCAGTAGCAGATTTTGGAATAGTTGAGAAACAACCAAAGCTTGAGGGTAAAAGCATGATTATGATACTGAATCCTAAAAAGCATTAATGGGAAATATAGTAATAGTTATGTAATGAGGATTAAAATGGGCAAATATGTAAAATTGGCCTGAGATAGGGCGAATAACATGTATTAGATATTAACATAATATATTAAGAAGCATCATAACTTATTGCATGCTTATATTAAAGAATATTTTAGGAGGTGTGCTTCTAAATGATTGGTACAGTTAAGTGGTTTAATTCGGAGAAAGGTTTTGGATTTATTGAAAGAGAAGGCGGAGACGATGTGTTTGTGCATTTCTCAGCAATTAATGCACAAGGTTATAAGTCACTTGAGGAAGGCCAGAGAGTTGAGTTTGACTTGGAAAAAGGGCAGCGTGGTCCGCAGGCGACAAATGTAAGATTATCATAGCTGTGTAGCTTATACTAATGCAGAAAGAGGAAAATAAGGGAGAGCAAGTAAGTAGTTATAATCCAAACTAATCAGGGATTATAGATTCGGTAAGTAAAATTTAGCCTGTAAGGATTGTAGCATAGAGCTAATTTTCAATGTAATTGAGCAAGCTTTCTATAATGATATGAGATTTGAAAGCGAATCACAGAGATGCTGTAACTGAAGGAGAGTTCACTTTTAAGGGTGAAAACTCTCCTCTTTCTTAGTTCCCAAACAAATAACCTACCGGGTAAATAAAAGAAACCGTGAAGATATTTTGACAGAAGCAAGTGCCCGAAGCCCAGAAATATTTACAGACAAAAACGATATTATCAGAATACGAGGCAAATGGGTATTTTATTAATTTGAGGTATATTCATTATCAACTTTATTTGATGGAGTTTAGTGGTATTTTGAAAAGGTACATATAAATACCAAATAATACAAATGAAATAGGCCAAGCCAATAAAGGCTTTTTATAATGAAATCTAACCATGATGAATAGTAAAACACAAAAACTTGCAGACCATAAAATGTTCCAGCTGTGTTCATAGCCAAAATAGCCTAATTTATATGAGATATACTCCGCAGATATGTATAGGAATATCCAAGAAAAGATATATAAAATTATCTTCAATATTTTTTTTGGAAAGTGAGGAATATATATTAGAGTTGTTGATGTAAAAATAGTAATCTCAACTAAAACTGTACTAAAGGTATGATTAACGAGCCCTTTATACTTCCATAGGGTAAAATTATAAAAAACGAAATTATACATTAAATCCCATATTATAAAGTACAAGATGGTGGAATAGTACTCCCTCCATCTTCTCCAGTCGCCCCATTTCCAACAAGAAAAGAGTGCTGCTGCAACAAGCATTATCCAAAACATGAGATACTCCCAATATTTTTTCTTTATTTTTCCCAATCTTCGTATGAAAGATTCAAACATTATTAAGACTGAAAACCATAAGGATACGTTATTACAAGGGGGTGAAGAATGCCTATTAGCTTCAGGAGACATAAGTTGTTACTTATCGACTACTTATTTTCTTCTATAATCAATCTAGGCTACTATTTCAAAGCCGTTTACGAATACCTAGTATTAAAAATAGTAATAATATGATTAATTAAATTTATTTGGGATTAACAATATATGCTTTTAAAACAGATTGAGGAATATTATGACTAATTTACTATGGTATATACTTTTAGGTGTTATAAGTGTAGTGGTTAGCAGCTATGTTATATATAAGAAAAGAAACATTTATAAAGTTTCTACACTTATAGTATTTTATTTTTTTATTACAGGTGCAACATGGATTGGTGAATTTATAGTATTGGGTCTTTTTAATTCCTATGTATATAAAATTGGTGTATTTGCAGACCCTTGGGCTCAAAACTTATTGGGACATTTGATACTCAATACGACCCTTTATCCTACAACTGCGATTTTGTTAGTTGCTTATTCTCTGGGCTACGGTTGGATTATCCTGTTTACAGCTTTATACGTCCTTATAGAATATGTGTTTATACAACTGGGAATATATGAGCATCACTGGTGGAAGTACTATATGACAGCAATTGTAGTTATTGTCTATTTATCTACTGCAAAGTACTGGTTTGCTAAAATAATCCAGAAACCTATCGGGATAATAAGAACATTAACATTCTTCTTTGTGGCTATGTTAGTTATACATACTCCCACTCCAATACTATTGCTTTTAGGCAAACAACATTATCAATTAGATTTGATAAATAAATTTTTTATTAATTTTTATATCTCAAGTATTATAGTTGCTTTTGTAAATCATCTTATTATGTCATTCATACTTATAATCTTTGTATGTAAACTTAGAAAATGGTATTGGAGAACAGTACCTTTTATAATTTCAATTATTACTCTAACCACATATACAAATATGGGCATTCTGGTAATTGATAATGGATGGAAATTTATATATTATTTATTAATTGAGCAAATTTGCATAGCAACATTTATTTTAATTGAAAAGTACACCTTGAAACCAAATGTCCATTGATTATGTTTCAAATATATGCTGTTGTGTTTAATATGAAATAAGTTGTATAATAGTAAACTTTTGAATGTATAAAGAGAAATGAAATATTTACACATTTTATACAAAATCCATATTTCTTACATCAAGAGTCGGGTAATGGAGGTTTTTGCATGAATACGTTTTATAATAACCAAAGAATTAACACTAAAGAAAGGATTTCAGGAAAAGATGCTTTTTAAAACAGATGATGGTTATGGGTAAGTATTTAATAGGTTTATTCTAGATAAATATGGAAGACACACTTTAAAGTCTGGACTTAGTATACTACGTTAGGAAAATTTGAAGGTATGAAAAATTGTACGATCCCTAGGAATCATGTTATTTAGTCAAAACATGAATTTCATATAGAACTATTTTCTCAAAACTTATGTTATTTCTAAATTACTATGCATAATATTTTTTATTTTCAGTCCCTAAATAGTCACCATGGATTAATTATGTAACTAATAAATAAAAATAAGAAAGCCGCTAATACCATTGATTAGAGGCTTTCTTGGTGTCCCCAAGAGGATTCAACCGTCTGCTGCGCATACTACCGCCTCGTCCTGATGGACTGCGTTTTAGGAATTGCTTGAAGTGCTTCTTTGAATGTTTTACAAAGCCTTGAAAGCCTTTATTTATAAGCCTTATGCGACATGGGAGTTTTAAGTAGTGTTAACTGAATGTAACCTTTCTTTAATGGGTTGGTGTATACGTTGGTGTAAAATGTTCTTATGAACTTAAGGTTTGAGAGGCATGTGCCAACTAACTAAACAAAATAAAAACAAAGTGAAAGTTACTGGCAACAATTTAATAATAGATTGTTTGTTTTATTATGTATAATGAAAAACAACATAAATTTGTATTTGTAAGCAATGTTTGGTAAAATTGTGTTATTGAGTGCATTAAAAAAAATCTCGATAATAGTCAAGTAATAAAAATTAATTATTATATTAATAAAATATAGGGGCATGAGATATGGATACTCAATCTAGTATTATTATTGGAGTTATTTCTGGTATTATTACAGCAGTTATATTGTATTTAATAACAAGTTTATTCAAAAATGTATTTATTCCTTGGATTCAAAGTATTATTTATACTGGAATAGATATTAATGATGAATGGATTTCTAAAGAGCATTGCGATTTAAATAATAGTTTCAGATTTTGTCAAGATATTAAGCTAGAATTACAGCAAAAAGCGAATAGAGTTGTTGGTGTTGCTACATTAATTCTTAAAGATAGGGATAAAGATTTATTTGTTGAGAAACTAAAAACATTTTCTGTAACAGGGATAATTCAAGATAGGTTTGTATTATTAACCCTTAAACATAATAATACAAAAAGAATTGGTTTTCAAAGTATGTTATTAGAAGTTATTGGAGAAGGAAAAACTATGAAAGGATGTTTAGTCTTTTACTCCACAAATATGTATGATATTTCCTCATGTGATATAGAGTTTATCAGAGGTGTATATTTTAAAAATAAAAGTGAGAATGATCTAATATTTGAAAATAACTTAAACGAAAAAAAATATATCTATATAGATGTAGATAATTTAAAAAATCAAGTTAGTGAAGAAACTACAAGAATAAATGTAGAATAATACATCAATAAAAGAAGTATATGTTAATGACTAAACATAACACGTATTTCACATTATCGGAATATACATTGATAACGAGTTTGCTGATTTATCATAAATCAAATCACATCAGATTTTCGGAGTAACAGAATAAAAAAGGTGTCCCGGTAGTGCATTCAGCACATTTTCTGGACGGCGCGTGCCTTCCCAGGTTCGAATCCTTTTTATACAAAATAAAAAAAGTACCACTCGAAAATGAGTAGTACTTTTTGGTGTACCCAAGAGGATTCGAACCTCCGGCCTGCGGTTTAGGAATTCCATAAGCTTATTTTTAGCTTGTATACATAAGAATTTGCATAAAATTATTAACGTATTTTACGCTTTATTTTGCATTTCTAAATTTGCTTAAAATGCTTTATATTGCTTTATTTATTTGCATGACTTTTTCAGTTTTTGCATAATTTTATGTATGCTTTATTTAACTATGCTACATCTTATATAGTATTGACAACTTATGCAAATTTTATGCAAATTTTTTACTTAAATATATCAGTGTTTAAGCCGCTTATAATATCTCTTTGTAGATTAGGTATAAACTGGCTGTATAAATCCAATGTAGTATTTATACTTGCGTGGCCTAATCTTTCCTGAACAACTTTAGGATGCACTCCTTGCTTAAGTAACCAAGTAGCATGTGTATGCCTTAAGTTATGGAAAGTAATATCTTCATCTAATCTCATAGACCGAGCATGTCTTTTAAATACCCTACCAACATAATCAGGAAGTATAGGTGACCCGTCAGGCCATATGCAAAAATGATTACTTATAATCTTTATTTCTTTAAATTCTTCCCTTATTGCTTCTGCTTCATCTCTATATGCCTTAATTATTTCTTTTGTTCCTGGTAGCATAGATACAGGTCTACGGCTCCGGTGTGTTTTAGTTGACTTAAGGACCATAGCTCCGTTTTCTCGTTTATACCCATGCTGTATATAAAATGTGGATTCTTTTATATCAACGTCATTTACCTGCAGACCAAGTATTTCACCTAACCTCATACCGGTTGTAATAGCAATGTATATTGGTATGTATGCAGCTTCATTTTTAACCCTTTTAAGCAACTCTTCTACTTGATCGTCAGTTAATACCTTAATTTCATGTTTCGCCTTTCTAGGAGCCTTTACAGCTTCACACGGGTTACTTGTCATGTACTGCCATGCTACAGCATATTTAAAAGCTAAATGTAGCACTCTATGGTTGTGAAGTACTGTAGTTGGTGAATATTCTTTCATTTGATCTGTATAATATTTTTGTATTCTTGCAGGCTTCAGGTCACACAGTTTTATTGCGCCAAGTTCTGGTATAGTATGTAAAAACAAAAGTTCCTTATATCTTCTGGCCGTAGATGCAGATACATTATTTTCTACATAATCACGGTAAAATGTTTTAATGTAATCTTCCAGTGTAACATTTTCATTCTTTGCGTGATCTTGGTTAATATATTTCCACATGGCTGCTTCTGCTTCTTTTTCACTTTTAAAGCCTGATAGCCTAATCTGATCTTTTACTCCATCTATTGTAGCGTAAAACCTTATTGCGTATCCTTTTGCATGTTTTGTTATATATGCCATGCTTGTCCTCCTATTGCGTACACATGTGCTTATGTGATATACTTTATATAAAGTATATTTTATATGATGACGCAAATACTAATCATTTATTAATTTTTGTTCAAATTCATGTTTCTTTTTATTTGCATCATCTAAGGAGCGTATATGATTGATAACTTCATGGAAATGAGAAACATCCCTGGCATAGAGCAATCCCGGGAGAGCATCTCCAGTAGTTCTATTGGCTTTGTAAGAGGAAACAATACCAACTATTTGAGCGCCATCAATGCTGTTGGAATAAACTACGGGTCCTCCACTAACGCCATTAATAGCAACTCCGTCAATCAAATAGGCCTTGTTGAATTCTTGTCTAGCACTAATATTTCCAGAGAAAAAACACAGAGTGAAAGGCTCGATTGCCGGGAATCCCATCCAACAAACGTCGTTACCAATTCCAAGAGCGTTGTTGAGAGGGAGGAGCTTTGGAGCATTATCAGGGAATGGCATTCCTTCATTCTTTATAAGTATAACGGCAGAATCAGTTTTCCAATCAGCGAAGATTATACGGTTGAGTTCATCCAAAAACACATTTTGAAGTGAATTGTGATGAGTTATTTTTATTGGTTGTTTCCACTGATTGGCATAATCAACTACATGTAATGCTGTAGCTATTCCGCAAAATGATTTGTCATGGTTATAAAAACATAAAAATCCAGTTCCGCTTGCTGAAGGGGTTTCTATTCTAACTATATATGGAGACACCTTTTGAAATACTTGTTCCCAATTCATAAATTAACCCTCACATTTTATTAGTAGTAGTTTATTCTACACATTGCATGTCGTTTAAGTTCTTTACATATTCTTTGTCAGCAATTATTTTGCCTTCAAGCATGTAACTAAATGCTTTATTAAGGTCGCTTGTAAATGTTGAAAAATCATTAGAACTTTTTGTAACAGAATATAAAATTAATGAATCTATAGATTTTTTGTAATATTCTATAGAATCATAATATTTGTTCATAATAGAATTTAACCCTGAAACATCAATATTGTAAATATTTGCAGTTTCAACAATGCTAGTAATAACATTGATTTGTTTATTTTTCAAATCAATAATAGAATTAAGTGAATTATTACATGTATTTATACTAGTTGTTGGATTTGAATTTATTGATATAGAACATGCCAATAGCAAATTAGTATTTAACTCTCTTAAAGATTCTCCCATGATCCTAAAACAATTATATTCATCTAATATTTTTGCATAAAATTTTAGTAAATCATCATTAGATTTTTTATCTTCTTGAGTTACCGCATTTATTGGTATAAGCCCATAATTTAATAAAGGCTTTGCTTCGTTTATGGGTATTGCAAAATTCAAGTTTTCTCCTTGAGATATTCCTGCATAAGTTATCCCTATAGCTTCTCCATACATGTTAAACAAAACCCCGCCAGAACTTCCATGGCTTATAGGAGCGGATATTTGAATATCAGTACAACCAAAAGCATCTCTATACATATTTTCTCGTATACTACTAACTATTCCTGTAGAAACTGTGTTTTTTAAACCTAAAGGGCTACCTATAGCAACAATATTATCTCCTAATTCTATTTTATTAGAATCGCCTAGTGTTACGTATGGCAAAGGTTTATTAGAAGATATTTTAAGCACTGCAATGTCTTTACCTTTGTCGTAATTTACAATTCCATCTACTTCATAAGTAGTATTATCGTACATTACTGCTTCTATTTTTTCTGCTGTATCAATTACATGATAATTTGTTATTATTTTACCATCTTTAGATACTATAAATCCGCTACCAGTTGCAAATATATCATTATTTTTATCTATTATATTTAGTAGAACTACTGCATTACTTTTTTTTGATATTTCTTTAACTGTTAATACTTTTTTTGCAGGTGGCTTTGGCTTTGCCGTTGCTCCTATTACTTCTAATGGAAACAAACATATAGTGATACATAATATTAACGAAATTAATTTTTTACCCATTTTACCCTCACTTTCTTTGTCGAATTATTCGACAATATCCGACAAAATACATTAAATGAATTATTTCCCATATGTATAGATTTAAAAAATAGCCTTGTTAGCTATTCTAAAAATTTCTTTTAAGTTATCTTCCTTCGTAAGTTGCTTAATGTATTTACTAAATGCATTGTCTATATCTTGCTTTAAATTTGATATTCTTATCTCTACAGCTTTAGGACTTACATAAAATTCATTTGAAAGTTTGTCTGTAAATCCACTGTATTGATAATATTTTTCAATAAATAAATCTTTTGGCATAAGAGCAGCAGCAGCCATATAATTAGCTTGAAATTCATATCCTTCAGAGTTTTTGTAAAACTCTTTGCACAAATGTGTGTCGCAAGGATGAAACCAATAATGAATTAATTCGTGCATACCTATAAAATTTTGGGAATGCCGGCTATGCAAGGAATTTATTGCTATACTGCTTGTCCCTGTTTTTTTAACAAGAATCCCGCCAATTTTGTATGTTTCAAATTCAATTAGCTCAAGGTCTAAGTCTGATGTATTTCTGATAATATCTATTGATAAAATAGGCGGGCATAAATTTAGTTGCTTTATTTTAGCGTTGATTATGTTTTCAAGATCATGTTTTGGTACGAATTTAACAATATTGCCGTTCTCATCAAAATACATTTAACCACCCTACTTTTGTTTTGCTCTTTTTATAAAGTCTAATGCTAAAGCTATGTCTTTTTCTGTGGCATCGTATTTAGTTTTAAGCTTATTGAAATATGCTTGCTCTAATAATTCTTCTTCATTTCTATATTCACTTTTCCCAAGAAGCCAATCAATTGAAACACTAAAAAAATCCGATATTCTTTTTAAAGTCTCATAGTCCATTTCTCTTTGGTCTAACTCATAATTAGACAACGATTTTTGACTTATATTTAATTGTTTAGATAGTTCTGTCTGTGACAACTTCCTTTCTTCTCTTAAATCTTTTAATTTTTTACCAAGGTTCATATCCTTCACCCTTTCGAGAATAATTATATTAAATCTTAGTGCAATTTGTTCAAAATAGCGCAGAATTTTCTAAAATATATATTGACAAGTGCAAATTGCAGTAATATAATGGATACAAATAGAACAAATTGCACTATAGTTAGTGCGGAAGGAGGACTTTATGGAAAACATTATGACTCTTGAACAGGCAGCAAACTATTTAAAACTAGCCCCGAGAAAACTTGCGATTATGGCAAGAAAAAATGAAATACCAAATAAAAAAGTCGGTCAAAAACGCTTGTTTGTAAAAGAACTTATCGACGAATGGTTAAAAACAGCTTAATTAATTATATGTAAATCAATAACACTTAGTCTTTAGATTAATATTGGGCGGTGATATTGAAGAAAGCGAGGTGAAATTATGAAAATATTTAGTTCAATATCTGAAATTGTTTTTTTAGTTGCATACGCTGTAACGATTTATATGTTACACAAAAGAATTTGTTCCGTAGAAGATAAAATAGAAACTCCTGGGCCGGACTCAACCGACCCGTACAAAGTTCAACGGAGTTTGGGGTTAGAAGAATCCAACCCCACAGAAATTGAAATAACTTCAAGTGGCATGAAAACTATTCACTTGGATTGAAATGAAGATTTTATTTCATCTAGCTTATTAGAAATTTCTTGTTGATTAATCTCAATATTCGCAATATGAGCTAAAGAGCAGCTTATACTATTACCTTTTTGAATTAATAACAAGCAATCCATAACGCAATTATCGTTCCTAAAAGGACAATAAGTGTTAGTAATATTTTTCAAAGTCACAATATCACCCCCTTTCATATACAAATTATAACAAAATTATACATATTTAGAAAGTGAGGTCATAAAATGACAAGTATAATACCATTTAACAAAATGACATCAATGGAAATTGCAGAAGTTACAGGTAAATTGCATCACCATATTATAAGGGACATAAAGGACGAAATAGAAAAACTAGAATTAGCAGGAATTTCTACTGAAACCAAATTTGGTTTGAGTGAAAGACAAGATTCAACCGGCAGGTCAATCCCATACTACGAACTTACAAAAGAAGGTGTACTTCAATTAGCTGCCAGATATGATGCAGTAGTAAGAGCAAAGTTAATCGAATTGGCAATGAGACAAGATCAGTTACCGCAGCCAATGTCTCAGATACAAATTCTTCAACAGGCTATTAATGTAATGGCAGAGCAGGATAAGAGAATTAGTTTGGTTCAGCAGGAAGTATCTAACGTAGAGTCAAGGCTCAACAAATCTATTGAGATATTAACTGAAAAAGTTGAAAGAGACTGGAAAGACAAAATTAATGCAAAAATTAATGAAATATGTGCAAGATGCAATTTTAGTTACCAGGCATTTCGTGGTGACCTATACGCAGAACTAGAACAAGCTGCAAGTTGTAACCTTAATACTCGTCAGAAGCACATGAGGGGAAGAATGGAAAAGGCCGGAGCTACTTACAAAGAACGTCAGGCCATAACCAAGATACATGTTATAGAGTCTGACAATACCTTGAAGCAAATCTTTGAAAGCATAGTTAATAAGTATATTTTGAAGTATTCGGACTAAAGGGGTTGTTATTGTGCAAAATCAATTAATTACTTATCAAGCAAACAATTTACTATGGGATTTTTTCAATGAAATGTCTCAAGACATGAAAACAAGGATTTTAATAACAGGAACAATTTTTATACTATCATGACAGAAAGAACCTGAATTTGATTGGTTTTTGAAACAAATAACTGATAAAGGGGGCAAATCAAATGAATGAATATCCAGACATAATGAACAGTAAACAAGCATGTAAATACCTCAGTATAGGAATGAATTCTTTATATCAATTAGTTGCTACAGGTCGCATCAAACCATTCAAGGTAGGTCGTAAGCTTCTATTTAGCAAGGAAAGACTTAAGCAAATGGTAAGCGAAGGTGCCTAATGAAAGCACTAAAGCCCGCAGAAGCGGTACAGAAGAGTGCATGTTTACTAAAGAAAAAAGATAAAGCCGGCCGTTAACCGGCTAAAGTGAAGTGACTAACTTGATTTAATTATATTCCATATGGTGAAATGCTTCAAATACAGATAAGAATAAATATTCTCATAAAGAATTGTATGGGAAGGGGGTCAAGAGTAGTGTGGAAGTCTTTATTGGAACAAATCTTGGAAAGCTTAAGGCAAAGCTTAAAGTCACAGATGATGTGCTCGCGGAAACTTTTTGCGTAAGCCAGAGCACGGCCAACAAATACATTAACAACAAACTGCCTGTTCCATTCGACATAGTAAAAAATATTCTCAGGACGAATAAAGATCTAGGTATGCAGATAGCAGGATGGTGGAAAGAAGCATTTGAGAAAGAGTTTATTAAAGCGTTGTTAGCGTAAAGGAGTCAGCCTAATGAATGAGATAACAATATTACAAGCAGAGACTAAATACTTAAAGTCGTTGTTACTTCTTAAATTTATTGCACCAAATGACAGGAAAAGAGACGTAAGGGGAGATATTAACCGCAGCATTGACAGGATAAGACGGTTAAGAGAGTTAGAAAGGAGGCGTACAGATGGATAAGGTGTGTAGTTTGCTGGGATATAAGCAAAGTTTACTAAGGTATAATTTACGGTTACATGAAAAGGCAACTCCGGAAATAAAGCCTTACATAACACAAAACATAAACATGTTAATTTATGAAATCCAGAATTTAAATGAAAGGCTTAGGTGATTGTATTATGGATGAATTTTCAAACGGCAGATATGACTTAATGATTAATGATGATCCATATTTGGACATGCTTCAGGAAGAAGAAAACAGGCTACTGAATGAAAAAGAAAAAGCCACCGGTTCCACGGCAGCTTAATCAGGTACTTACTAAAAATATCATAAATATTATAACACGAAAGGTGAGGTAATTACAATGTGTCAATTTAAAAGTTTTATTGCGTTAAAAGATAGGGTTTACTTTGATTTGAAAGAGGAAAGCCATAGCCAGCTGCTTGAAAAACTCGGCATAAAAGATGATTATCTGAATGCTACTAAATCCTTTGTGAGGTGTGAAATTATACCAAAGGATGGGGATTTGTTTAATCATTCTATGGACAATTGGAAGTTGAATGTAGACCAAGATATAGTTCCGGATTGGTTTGATAAAGACGAAGTTGAGGGGAATTTTAAAGATAGGTATCTACCAGAAGTTTTTGAAAAGTGCTTTGCAATAGATGAGCAATCATGTAAGGAATATAGAGATACAAAGGTATATGTTAAAAATTCTAAAATAAGAGTTTTTAACAGTTCAGTAGTAGCTTGTGAAAACAGTTCAGTAGTAGCCCGGGGAAACAGTTCAGTAGAAGCCTGTGGAAACAGTTCAGTAGTAGCCCGGGACAACAGTTCAGTAGTAGCCCGTGAAAACAGTTCAGTAGAAGCTTATGGAAACAGTTCAGTAGAAGCTTATGGAAACAGTTCAGTAGTAGCCTGTGAAAACAGTTCAGTAGTAGCCCGGGGAAACAGTTCAGTAGTAGCCCGGGGAAACAGTTCAGTAGTAGCCCGTGAAAACAGTTCAGTAGAAGCTTTTGGAAACAGTTCAGTAGAAGCTTTTGGAAACAGTTCAGTAGTAGCCCGGGACAACAGTTCAGTGTTAATACCTTATTCTACTGGTATTAACATTAAAGGTGTGCATGATTTTGCTACAATAAAAGATTTGTCAGGAAAGCCTAAGATAATAATTGCTAGTGATTTTGATATGGAAAAGTTTACAAAAAAGTTATGGAAGAACTTGAAAACTGGATTAATGAAGTAGATAAATGGCTTATAGGAGGTAATAAGAATGGGAATACACGAGCAGTTATTGACACCTTTCCCAGCGGAGGAAATAGAGTGGAGAGTACAGAGTTGCGGTATAACAAACAACAAACCATGGGTTAAGGTTTTAGCATATGTAGAAGCAAGAGCAATTCAAAACAGACTTGATGAAGTTTTTGGTTGGGATGGATGGACTGAAGAATACCGGAACGTTGGTGACAACATGATATGTAGGCTAGGTGTATTAACTGAAAAAGGATGGATTTACAAGGAGAATGGAGCAAGTAATACAGATATAGAAGCATTTAAAGGTGGTATAAGCGGGGCTTTTAAAAGGGTTGCCGCAAGTGGCTACGGTATTGGACGGTATCTATATAACTTAGAAGAATCTTATGCTGAATGCCAATTAGAAAAACCTAGTAATACAAAAGGGTGGGAAACAGCAAAAACAAAAGAAAAGGATCCATCTCAAAAGAAAACAATATACTGGAAAATTCCTACTCTTCCCAAATGGGCTTTACCCAGTAGTGGTAATGCAAATACGCCCAAAGAAGAAAATTTACCTAAAACGGGTAATGCGGATGATAAAGACATACTGAAATGTTTTGATTGCAGTAAGAAAATATCAGTAGCTGAACATGACTACAGTGTAAGTAAGTATAAGAAGCCATTATGTATGACATGCCAGAGTAAAGTAAAACAAGCAGTTTAAAAGGGAGTATATCCCTATAGTGTAAAGGAGGTATTAGTATGTATAAGCCTAAATTTACACAGCAGGAGTTACTAGAAATAATGGACAGAACGGACCCGGCATTAATAAATGATATGGTGCTGGATGAAGTAATCGAATAAATTTTAGGAGGGTAAAAAAATGAAAAGTACAGGAATAGTGAGAAAAATAGATGAACTGGGAAGATTAGTACTTCCAATTGAGTTAAGGAGGACAATGGGAATTAATGAAGGAGACCCCGTTGGAATTTACGTAGATGGTGAAACTATAATCCTTAAGAAGTACGATCCTGCATGTATATTCTGTGGAGAAGCAAAAGACGTAACAGTACATAAGGGTAAAAATGTATGTGGAAACTGCCTTGAGGAGTTAAAGCGCTAAAAATATAGATTATGCACTAAAGGAGCTTTAAAATGATTGAAAAAAATTGTGGAACGTGTAGAAATTCAGAAAGCATAGACGGAACAAATAGAATTGGTTGTAATATTGATAAAAAGCAACATGACATAGATTACAAGTG